>JASGCL010000027.1 GCA_030054115.1 Hydrotalea sp. | reverse complement strand
CGACTTACTTCTTGGCGGTTAGTTTGACGATGGCTTTTTTCACCACCAATGCCTCTTTCGGCAATTTGCTGTCGTTGGTCGACAATAAAAATTGGTCGATGCCACCCTTGCGGTCGACGGTGCGCAGGGCGCGGGTCGAAATGCGCAATTTAATTTCGCGCGCTAAAATGTCGGAATAAAGCCGTTGCGTATGCAGGTTGGGGCGAAACACGCGGCGTGTTTTGTTTTCGGCGTGGCTTCGCTTATTGCCATATTGCACGGTTTTTCCAGTTAATTCGCAACGACGGGTCATGTTTATCTCTCAATTGTATTTTTATCTGTTTTAATGTCTTCTCGTATTTATTCTTTGTTCTACATTCGCTTACCAATTTTTATATCAAAAAACAAGCTTTTTCCATCGTGGCGCGCTTGTCGGCTTTATTTTTTTTGCTTGCAATAAATCTGGTTTTATATAAAATCATGGTGTAGAGAAGGAGTATCGCAAATTATGACCGAACTACCCAAAATCCCCAACCCACTCGCCAATATTGCCCGCACGGCCAAAACCGGTGGCAAAACCGGCCATTATCAACCATCGGTTTTTTTTCGCAAACCCTCGGGGTTGATGCGTTATCGCCACGGCGGTTACAATGCGGTGTTCCCGCTGGTTAACACCGGCGACCTATCGATTATGGATATGTTGTTCGACGGCGATGTGCCCAAAGATGCGTCCCACGGCGCGCGCCGCGAAAAATCGCCCACCGCAACGCCGATGGGCCAGGTTATCACCTTTCCAAAAAAATAACGGCCAATAAATGCCAAGCGAACAAATCCTCAGCGACCTAGAAACCCTGACCGATTGGCAAGACCGCTACCAAACTATTATCGAGGCCGGCGAACAATTGCCACCCTTCCCCGCCGCATTGCAAACCGAACAAAACAAGGTAACCGGTTGCATGAGCAATGTGTGGTTGACCGCCGAACAACGCGACGGCAAGTTTTTTTTTCATGGCACGTCGGACGCGGTTATTGTCAAGGGGTTGGTCGCCCTGGCATTGGCGGTGGCCAATGGCAAAACACGCGCCGAATTGCAACAATTGGATTTTGAAAAAACCTTTGCGCGCATCAACCTCGCCGAACACCTCAGCCAGACGCGGCGCAACGGGTTTTCGTCTTTGTTAAAAAAAATAAAAACCCTTACGGCGTAAAATCAATTTTTTCTTCTTTGCACCTTGCCAACAACAGATTCATGGCGCGGGTGCGGTGGCTGATTTTTTCTTTCTCGTTATTTGCCATCATGGCAAAACTTCGCGGCGGGTTGCCACCCGCGCCCGTCATTTCCTCGCGCGGCACAAATATCGGGTCGTAACCAAACCCATGGTCGCCGCGCGGCGGGAATTGCAAAAACCCATCGGCCAATCCCTCGACCGACAAAATTTTATTATTAACGCGCGCAAATAAAGCCAGGGCGCAGGTGAAATAGGCCGCGACGTTTGGCGAGGATAACGCCGCCGCCGCAATATTTTTGGCCAATAGTTCCTGCTTGATGCGCTCCATCGCGTAATGAAAATTTTTATCGGCACCGGCCCAGCGCGCCGAAAAAATACCCGGCGCACCATTTAACGCCGCCACCGACAGGCCGGAATCATCGGCCAAAATAAAATCGGGCAAATTATTTTTGTCATAATGCAAAAACCAATCGCGCACGGCGGCGGTTTTTAATTCGGCGTTGGCGATAAATGTTGCGCCGGTTTCTATCGGCTCGGGGATGGCGTAATCCCCCGCCGCCGATACATCGATATCATCGCACCATAATTCTTTAAATAATTCTTTGAACTCGCGCACTTTCCCTTGGTTGTGGGTGGCGATGATAAGGGTTTTTTTTGGCATCGAATCTTGCCCGCGCCTAATCCAAAATTAAATTGTCGCGGTCGATTAATTCAACCTTCATCGGCGCGGCAAATAATTTTTTAATCTCGCCCGATTGTTTGCCAATCATTTGCAATGCGTCGTCGCGGTCGTGGTTGATAAGCCCAACCCCCACCCTTTGGCCATTAATATTTTTTATCAATATCGCCGCGCCCTTTTCAAAATAATTTTTTGCCGTCAATTGCCGCACACCGGCCGGCAGTAGGCTTTTGCCCGATTTCACCGCCGCCAATGCGCCGTCGTCTATCACCATTTCCCCCTCATGGTTCAGCAAGCCGGCTATCCATTTTTTGCGTGCCGCCAGGGCCGAAACGCGCGTCGTAAAAATGGTCGCCCGCGCCGCGCCGGCCAATAATTGGCGCAATGGATGGTCGGCAAGGCCGCTGGCGATTATCATATCAACCCCGGCGCTATTGGCAATTTTTCCCGCCTGCAACTTGGTTACCATGCCGCCGGTGCCACGGCTATCGTTGGTGTTGCTGGCCAGTGCCATGATATCCTCGGTCACCTCGGCCACTTGGTCGATGTGTTTTGCATCCTTATGAATTTTTGGATTCTTATCATACAGCCCATCGACATCGGACAATAAAACCAGCGCATCGGCCGATACCATCGACGCCACCCGCGCCGACAATCGGTCGTTATCGCCATATTTTAATTCGTCGGTTGCCACCGAATCATTTTCATTCACAATGGGGATAACGCCGCGCGCCAACAATTCATTGATGGTGGCACGACCGTTCAGGTGGCGGTGGCGTTCCTCGGTATCCTGCGGCGTCAGTAAAATTTGCGCCACCAATAGGTTATGCTTGGCAAAGGCCTCGCGCCACGCCGCCATCAGGGCAATCTGCCCAATGGCCGAGGCGGCTTGTTTGGTTTCCAATTCCTCGCCGGCGGTCTTATCAATTTTTAACAGGGCGCGCCCCAGGGCGGTTGCGCCGGATGAAACCAACACCACCGCCTGACCATTTTTTTTCATGGCGGCAATGTCGTCAACCAGCGTGGCCAGCCATTGCCGTTTAACCGCGTCGCCGCCACCGTTTGGTTTGTCGGCCACCAATAGCGCCGAGCCAATTTTAATAATGACTTTTTTATAGGGGGAAAAATCGATGGCCATGTTGTTGCTTACTGTTTTTCTTAGCACGGCGGGGTTTTTCACCGCGCATCACTTGGCTATAATCTTTTTCGCCGCCATATTCAATCGTGGTTTCAACCTTGATTTTTGCAAGCGGAAGTTTTAGGGTGGCGGGATGAGCAAGACGCCGACCATATTGGTTTTGAATGGCCCCAATTTAAACATGCTGGGCAAGCGCGAGCCGGCGATTTACGGCACGGCCACGCTGGATGAGATTATTCTTGGCCTGACCGCCGAGGCAAAAAAATCCGGGGTTGATATCATGCACCAACAAAGCAACGCCGAACATGAATTGGTTGAGGCTATCCAAACCGCCAGCCGCAATAATAATATCAAGGGGATTATTATCAACGCCGGTGCCCTGACCCACAGCTCCATCGCCCTGCATGACGCGATAAAATTGTCGGGGCTTCCCACCGTCGAGGTTCACCTGTCAAATGTTTTTGCCCGCGAAGAATTTCGCCATCATTCTTACATCAGCGCGGTGGCGCGCGCCGTGATTGTTGGCGCGGGGAGCGACGGGTATCATTTCGCCTTGCAATTTTTAATAAAATTGCCTAATGATAAAGACTAGCAATTTTTTAGAAATAGTGACTGTAGTAATATAATTTAAATAATATTTTATTCTGGAGGGGTAAAATTATGGCTGATAAAAAAAATAAAAATAATAATTTCGCCGAGCTGACTGCCATCGTTGAATTGATGGAAAGCAAGGACCTATCGGTGGTGAAAATAAAAACCGGCGATTCGATGATAGAGGTCGAACGCGGCACGCGCATGATGGGGGTGCAAATGGCGCCCAGCATGGCCGCGCCAATGGCCATGCCCACCACCCCCGTGGCCGCGATGGCGACAGCGGGCCCAACCGTGCCAGTCGCCGACAATGCCGACGCGGTGAAATCACCGGTGGTTGGCGTTGTTTATCTTGCCCCCAAACCGGGCGAGCCAAATTTTATCAAGGTCGGCGATAAGGTAAAACAAGGGGCGGTGTTGATGATTGTCGAGGCGATGAAGGTCATGAACCAAATTGTCGCGCCACGCGCCGGCACGGTTACCGCCATCATGGTCGGTAACGAGGACCCAGTCGAATTTGGTCAGCCATTGGTAACCATTGTTTAAACCTTAAAAAAAAACGACGGCGTTAATCACGCTTGCCAAAAATTGTCCCGTCATTTTAGCCCCTAATCTTATAATCACATGTTCAAAAAAATTATGATAGCCAACCGTGGGGAAATTGCCTTGCGGTTGCTTAGAACATTTCGTGAGCTCGATATCGAAACCGTGGTTGCCCATTCGACCGCCGACCAAGAATCCAAACCGGTAATTTTATCCGACCAATCGATTTGCATCGGCCCGCCCGCGCCAAAAAACTCTTACCTCAATATCCCCAATCTTTTGTCGGCCGCGCATATTGCCGGGGTTGACGCCATTCACCCGGGGATTGGTTTTTTATCTGAAAATTCTTCCTTTGCGAAAAAGGCCAAGGAGCTCGGCATTGCCTTCATCGGCCCCAGCCCCGAACACCTCGACATGATGGGCGACAAAATAACCGCCAAAACCGCCGCCATCAATTATGGCCTGCCGACGATTCCGGGGTCGGAGGGGTCGGTCGAAACCGTGGCCGAGGCAAAAAAACTGGCGCAAATAATTGGCTACCCAATTATTTTAAAGGCCGCGTCGGGCGGTGGCGGGCGCGGGATGAAGGTTTGCTTGAACGATGGCGACCTTGATAAAAATTATGAATTATGCCGGCAGGAGGCCGAGGCCGCCTTCGCCGACAGCCGCGTTTACCTAGAAAAATATTTACAAAAACCCCGCCATATCGAGGTCCAGGTTTTGGGCGATGGCAATGGTCGCGGTTGGCATTTTTTTGAACGCGATTGTTCTATCCAACGCCGCCACCAAAAGGTGGTGGAGGAAGCCCCCAGCCCGGCGCTTGACAAGAATTTGCGCGATTCGATATGCGGTCGGGCGGCGGCGGCGGTGGAAAAAATGGGTTACCTCGGGCCCGGCACGTTTGAATTTCTTTATGAAAATGGCGAATTTTATTTTATCGAAATGAACACGCGGCTTCAGGTTGAGCATACCATCAGCGAAATGATTACCGGCTATAACCTGGTCGAATTGCAATTGAAGGCCTGCGCCGGCGACAAATTAAATTTGGAACAGAAAGATATTCAAATCAACGGCCACGCCATCGAATGCCGCATCAACGCCGAAAACCCCGAAACATTCCAACCCAGCCCGGGGCTTATCACCCGTTGGCACCCGCCGGGCGGCCTCGGCATTCGGGTTGACAGCCATGCCTACGCCGGTTACCGCATACCACCATTTTATGATTCGCTGATTGCAAAATTAATCGTCCATGGCGACAATCGGGCGCAGGCCACCAAACGCACCGTCCAGGCCCTGACCGAATTTTCGATAGAGGGGGTCGAGACCATCATTCCATTGCATTTGCGCATCCTCGCCACCCCCGAATTCCAATCGGGTGATTACACCATCCATTGGTTAGAAAAATTTCTTGGTTGGCATTAAAAAAAACCGCCAGCACTGCCCCCGCGTTCTATCACATTAAAACGCAACGCCAACCGCCCCGCCGATGCTGTAGGCATAGGTTGCGTTAAATTTCATCGGGACATAGATTTTACTGATGATGCTTATCACATACTTATCGATGCTGATATCCATCGACGCGTTGGGTATCAAAAAGTAAATGGTTTGACCATCAAGCCGCACATAGCCGGTTAGAAGATTGCGCGCCACACTGCTGCCAAGCCCTAAAGAAAAAAAGCTATTATTAGCAATGTTAAAGCGCAATTTATAAGCCGCGCCAAAATGCACCAACATATCGCGCTGGCCATAAAAATTATAAAAATAATAGGTAAAACCACCGACGACCGAAAAACCCTTGGCATGGTAACCGGATTCTATACCGATGGTCGGCGCCACCAGGGTTGAGCGCGTCAAATCTTTCGGAAAAATAGTTGCCTCTGACGAGACGCCACTAAAAAAACCCGGCCGCCAATCGTTGGCCATGGCGCGTGATGCCCCGCCAACTAATAACAACAAAATTAAAATTATTTTTTTTATCATTATATTATTTTATCATTAAAAACCGATGCGAACCTCCAGCCCGCCAGCATAATAAGGGGTGCGCCATTCATGGCTGTTAACATAAACCTTGGTCACAATGCCCAGCGCGCTGTTTTGTCCAATGTCAAACGCCATTCCGACATGCGGTCCTAGCACAGCTTGCAGTTTACAATCGCTACAAACTTGGCCAGTTTGAGAAAGCTGAATGCCAACGCCCAATTCGGCACCAAGCAAAAAATGAATAATGCCAAGGTGCAATTTGTAATCGGTGCTGGTCGACACCACCACTAACCCTTTCTTAAAAAAATAATTAGCACCAATCATGGTGTCAAAACTACGTGCGCTATAACCCACGTTAAGGCCGGTGAAATAACCCAATTGATAAATATCTTGGTTGGGGTCGGTTTTATAGGTCACCACCTCAAAATTGGGTTTCAAAAAAACGCCACCCTTGCCCATGCCCGTGTCTTGATTTTCTGCCGCCCGTGCCGGGGTCGCGCCTATCAGCAATATCGCCATGGCGAGCGATGCCAACATGGCCATCATCACCGCCATCCCTATATATTTGCTTGTTTTTCTTGCCACCGCCATGAATCCTTTTCAAAAAATTGGAGGGTGTAGAGAGATTTGAACTCTCGACAGGCTGATTAAGAGTCAGCTGCTCTACCCCTGAGCTATACACCCACCGAAATGGTTATAGTTTTTTATTAACAAAAAAGCAAACAAGCATTTGAATGTCATGGCTTGTTTGACCGCGGATTGGTAATAGGCCATTTGTCCCAACTTATCCCACCGCAAATAATAGTTATTAGTCCGATTATTAGTCTTTGGCGCGTTCGACAAATGTTTGTTCGTAAACATGCACCACGATTTTATCGCCGCTGTTGATATAGGGCGGCACCATGATACGCACGCCATTTTCTAAAATGGCTGGCTTGTATGATGAGGCGGCGGTTTGCCCCTTTATCACCGGTTCGGTTTCTTGCACCGCCATCGTCACATGGTCGGGCAAGGAGACGCCGATGATTTT
The DNA here is from genome assembly GCA_030054115.1 of Hydrotalea sp. Lineage (NCBI taxonomy): Bacteria > Pseudomonadati > Bacteroidota > Chitinophagia > Chitinophagales > Chitinophagaceae > Hydrotalea > Hydrotalea sp. Next base: position 13,199 of record JASGCL010000027.1, on the reverse strand, counting down.
CCCCTCGTAACTTTCAATCATCACCGCCATGCCGTCTTGCAAAAAGGCGGTGAATTCATCACCGATGTCTTCCTTGTTCAAGACAATCTGCTCGAAGGTTTGCGGGTGCATGAAGGTATAATTATCGTCGTCATGGAACAAAAATTGGTAATCGACCTGTTCGAGCGATACTTTTTCGATGGCATCCTCCGACCGGAAACGTTCGTTCAATTTGGTGCCCGACATTAGGTCTTTCAATTCGGCTTGGCAAAATGCCCCGCCCTTGCCAGGTTTCACATGGCTGGTCTTGACCACTCGCCAAATTTTGCCAAGATGTTCGATAACGAACCCTGGTTTCAAAGACCCGCCATTAACTTTCATGCTGTTATTCTTTGTCTGTTCGTTTTAATGATCGCCGACGTCGCGCCATTTATTTTTTTTCATGCGATACACCAGGTAATAAATAACGGCAAGCACGAGGAAGAATTTCAACGCCATGTAACGCGAGGCTTCCAAATTCGGTTCGGAGACAAAGGCCAAGAATGTTACCACGTCGTGCGCCATGTGTTTCAGGTCGTTCGCCGTGCCATCGCTGTATGAAACGGCACCATCGGCCAACGGTGCTGGCATGGCGATTTGCCCACCAGAGAAGTATTTATTAAAATGCATGCCCGGGTTCATGGTCATACCCTCGGGCGGGTTTTCATAACCGATGAGGATGGCGTAAACATAATCCGCGCCAGAGGACTCACCGCGAATCGTGATGGCGTCAAAAAAGTTCAAGAACAAATTGCCACGGCCATGATTACGCGCCTTAATAATCAATGACAAATCTGGCGGCAATGTTCCGCCGTTGGCGGCGCGGGCGTCACCCTCGGTCGCGAAGGGTTTCGGGAAATAATCGGATGGTAAGCCAGTGCGTTTCAATGGTTTGCCTTGTTCATCGATGGTATCGACCTGATGGCTACGGGCGAAGGCCTTGATTTCATCGGCCGAATAACCAATCTTGCTGAGCTCGCGGTATGGCACCAAACTCAAGGCATGGCAACCGGCGCAAACTTGGGTATAGATTTGCAAGCCACGTTGTGCCGCCGCCTTATCATAACTGCCAAACGGGCCGGTCCAACTCCATGATTGTCTTTCGGGGTGGCTGGTTTCAAATTTAATTTCCTCGGCCAAGGCGGGGCGCGCCACGCCACCGACAACCAGCGACAAGAGGGCGATTAACAAAAATAACTTATTTTTTTTCATGACATTATTTCCTTATTTTATTTCTTTCTTTTTTTTCTCATGTCGTCCTCTATCGCCCGCGCCAATGACATGGGCACCGGCAATGGTTTTTCCAATTTAACAATCAACGGGGTCAGAATTAAGAAATGGAAAAAATACCAAAAAGTTGCAAGTTGCGAAAAGATGAGGAACGCCCCCTCGGCCGGGCGACTGCCGCAATAGCCAAGCAAAATAACATCGGCGACAAAACCAATCACAAACCAGCGATAAACCGGCCGATAGCGGCAACTGCGCACCGGCGATTTATCAAGCCACGGCAGAAGCCCAAGCAAGACAATCGCCGCAACCATGCAAATAACCCCGCCCAATTTGGCCGGCACAATCCACAGAAAATCAAAAGTGATGGAACGCAAGATGGCGTAAAACGGCAGGAAATACCATTCGGGCACAATTTCGGCCGGCGTCACCAATGGTTGCGCCATGATATAATTGTCGGGGTGCCCCATGTAATTGGGCGCGTAGAAAACGAAGAAGCCATAGACCATCATAAACACCAGGACGCCGAGCGAATCCTTTAACGTGTAATAAGGATGGAAGGTAACGGTGTCGCCCGCGCCCTTTGGGTCAATACCACTTGGGTTGTTTGATTTGGCACGGTGCATCGCCACGATATGCAACGCCACCACGCCAACAATAACAAATGGCAACAAATAATGAAGGGCAAAAAATCGATTGAGGGTTGGGTTATCCACCGAAAAACCACCAAGCAACCACGTGACCAATATATCGCCAACCAGCGGTATGGCCGAAAACAAATTGGTGATAACCGTCGCCGCCCAAAAACTCATTTGCCCCCAGGGTAAAACATAACCCATGAAGGCCGTCGCTATCATCAACAAGAAAATAACCACGCCCAACACCCACACCAATTCACGTGGTTCTTTGTATGAGCCATAATACATGCCACGGAAAATATGAACATAAACCACCATGAAAAACATCGACGCGCCGTTCATGTGAATATAACGAATCAGCCAGCCGTTGTTGACATCGCGCATGATTCGCTCGACCGAATGAAAAGCATAATCGACATGCGGCGTGTATTGCATCGCCAAAAATACGCCGCTTAAAATCATCACCACCAACATGATGGTCGCCATCGCGCCAAAGCTCCAAAAATAATTTAAATTTTTTGGCATCGGGAAAATGCCATATTCTTTATAAAAATAGGAAAACACCGGCAGGCGTTGGTCTATCCAACGCACCACGCCGTTTTTAAATTCTATATCGCCGTTATGTTTCATGTTGCGCTCCTTAGCCAATTTTTATTGTTGTGTCGGTTAAAAATTGATAGGGCGGCACCGCCAAATTGGTCGGCGCGGGGCCTTTCCTAATACGGCCCGATGTATCATATTGCGAGCCATGGCAAGGGCAAAACCAACCGCCAAATTCACCGCGGTTAGAGCCGGCGGTTTGGCCCGAGGGGATACAGCCAAGATGCGTGCAAATGCCAATCAACACCAACCATTCGGATTTTTTCACCCGCGCGGCATCGATTGCCGGGTCCTTGCCCTTGTTATCATCGGCGGTTGCTTGGTCAATTTCGGCTTGGGTGCGGTGGCGAATAAAAACTGGTTTGCCCTGCCACTTAACGGTGATGGCACTGCCGACCGGCACTTGGCCGATATCAATCTCGGTCGTGGAAACCGCCAGCACGTCCTGCGCCGGGTTCATCGATGAAATCAACGGCCACACCGCCACGCCACCCGCCACGCCGGCTGAGGCCACGGTGAGCAAATTTAAAAAATCACGGCGTTCGGCATCACCCGGTGCGGCCATTTTAACCTTGGCCGCGTTGGCCGATTCCTTCGATTGTTTCGCGACAATTTTGCTTTTTGATTTTTTCAACGAACTGGCCAGCTGGCTTTGCAACATCAGCAACGCCGGCGATTGGCGAAGCGCTTGCAAAAAACCAATTTTTGATTTTTTTGATGACGATTTTATTTTTTTGTTTTTCATAAATATAAATTTTATAGTTTCGGTGAACAAACCCTCATGAATATATTAAAACGAACAATAATTAACGTGTGATTAAAGAACAATTTTTACGCTACTCCCTTAACAATATTCCTGCAACCTGTCAAATGATAAAATAGGCTGGATAAAGAAATTTATAATCGCGGTCTTTTGTTTTTTGCAAACCAATCGCTGTTTTTTTCAATCGCCAGGCCGGCGCGCAACACCGGCAATTCGTCATAAAATTTGCCCACCAATTGCACGCCGGTTGGCACGCCGTTATCGGCAAAGCCCGATGGCACGGCCAACACCGGGCACGTGCTAAGCATGTTAAATGGCACCGTCATATACCAATCAAAACTCATGGTGGTGCGCGTCACGCCATCGACCATTGTCTTTTCCAATTGCGGGTAGCCATCGGCCTTGTCAGCGGCGATGCGGTTGGTGGGGCAAAGCAACATGTCGTAATCGGCGGTCGCCACGGCGAAATCCTTGGCCATCTGCAGGGTCAATTCATTGCCGCGCGCCATGTCGTGCGGTGTTAATTCATTCCAAAATTCGGCGGTTAAAATACTATAATCGCATAATTTATCGCGGTGGTCACGCGCCGCAGACAAAATATGGCCACCACCCATCAGGCCGACATGAGCCTCGCCATAAAAATTATGGCTTTTGCTAAAACGTAAATCGACCTCATCGACCACCGCGCCGAGTTCACGCAACCAGGCGACAAAATTATTTGTTTCGCGGGCCACATCGGGCGCGACGTCATAACAACCCAAATCGAGGGAGAAGGCAATGCGCGTGCCCTTAAGCGAGTGCAATGCCTTATCGTCCCTATCGACCATCTCTATCAATGGCTTATAATCTATCGAACTGGGGTAGGTATTTTGGTCCCACGGGTGCGGCCCCGCCATGACGTCCATCATCATCACAATATCCATCACCGACCGCGCCATCGGCCCAACATGGCAATAGGGATCATAATTGTAGACGTTTAATTCCGGCACCCGACCATGGGGTGGTTTGTAACCCACCACACCACTGCAGGCCGCCGGAATTCTTATCGACCCGCCAATGTCACTGCCGGTGCCGATAATGCCGGCGCCACCGGCCAGGGCCGCACCGGTGCCGCCCGACGACCCGCCCGGTGTCATCGCGCGGTTCCATGGGTTGGTGGTAACGCCGTGAAGTTTTGACAAGGTCGTGCCCAACAGGCAAAATTCTGGCGTCGTGGTTTTGCCAATCGGGATTGCGCCGGCGGATAACAATCGTTCGATATGGACATCGGTTTCGCTGTCGATAACATCTTTGTAAAGCAACGAGCCGCTGGTGTTTTTACTACCCTGCCATTTGGCTTCCTCCTTCATTGCCAATGGTATGCCGAGCAAATTTGCCAGCTGTTTTTTATCGCTCGATTTTTTTATTGCTTCATCGGCGGTGGCGGCCATCGCCATGGCCTTGTCATGAAAAAATTCGGTGAAGCAGTTGGTCGCGTCTTGGGCTATGCGAGCCCGCGCTAAATGTTGCGCCACCAGCTCGGTCACGCTTACCGCGCCGGCGCGCAACAAACCGCGCGCCTGCCCAGCGGTTAGGTAAAATAAATCATCCGCATTATGCTGTTGCATCGCTTCCTTACCTTACCTTGCATTATTTCATGCCATTGTGCCAATTACGCAACCGGCGTTTTGTTTTTTGATAGGAGAAGATAAATACTCACCAACCCGACCGACACCAAAAGATAAAGGGTGGAAATCGCATTGACCTCCGGCGTGACGCCCTGCCTAATCATGCTGTAAATATAAACTGGCAGGGTGCCCGACCCGGCGTTGGCCACCATGAGGGTGATAATAAAATCATCGAGCGAAATAACAAACGCCAAAGCAAAGGCCGAAAAAATCGCGTTGCGCAATATCGGCAGGGTCACCAAGCGAAAAATTTGCCATTCGCTGGCGTATAGATCGCGCGCCGCCATTTCCAAATTGGCGTCCATCCCCAACAATGCCGAGCGCAACGGAACATAGGCAAAGGGCAAACAAAAAACCGTGTGGGCGATGATAACATTGCCCAGCCCCCAGTTGATGTGCATGGTGGAAAAAAACATCAGGCTGGCGACCGCCGACACCATCTCCGGAATAATCAGCGGCAAAATCACCGCCACCATAATCAAGGCCTTGCCCAAAAAATCCATGCCACGCACCACGATATAGGCCGCGGTCAGGGCGAAGATAACGCTCAAGGGTGCGGCGGTGAAGGCGACAATGATGCTGTTCATCGCCGAACGCCAAATATCGGTATTGGCAAAAAGCTTGGCATACCATTCGGTTGAAAAACCGCTCCAAACCATTGCCAAGCGATTTTGGTTAAAACTATAAATCACCAACACCACCATTGGGGCGTAAAGAAAAAGATAAAATAGCCCCATCCACCATTTCAACGGCTTGCCCGAAAAATACCGCGCCATCGGTTTCATTTCCTCTTGATAGGCGGCAAGTTGCGCGCCGGTTTTTTCTGGCGCGGTGGTGGCGTTAGATGGTTGGTTTGATAATGCCATGTTATGCCTCTTATTTATTACCTTGTTTATTTGCCAACAAGGAATTGGTTTTTTCCTTGCGCTCTTGCTTGATTTGCACCACCACCACCACCAGGGCGACCAGCAACAGCAAATTGGAAATCGCCGCACCAAACACCCAATTGCGCGCGGTGGTGAATTGTTGTTCGACCAACGTGCCCCACAGCAAATCCTTATTCGCGCCCAATATGGCCGGCGCGATAAAAGCCCCAAGCGCCGGCACAAACACCAGCACCATGCCGGCGATAACCCCGGGCTTGACCAATGGCAAAACCACCTTGGTCAAAATAACGCGGCGCGAGGCATAAAGGTCGGCCGCGGCGTCAAGCAATCGTTGGTCCATCCGCTCGATGCTGGTAAAAATCGGTATCACCATTAATGGCAAATAAGAATAAAGCAGACCAATCGCCACCGCGGTGTTGCTGTAGAGCAAATCAAACGATTGGTCGGTCGACATCAAACCGGTCGCCAAAAATGGCAATTCCAACACGCCACCGCGCCCCAAGATATTTGTCCAGGCGTAGGTGCGCACCAACAGGTTGGTCCAAAACGGAATGGTGATAAAAAATAGCATCAGGTTTTTTTGCTTTTCAGATAACCCGCCCATGTAAAGCGCGACCGGAAACCCCGCCAAAAAACAGAGCAAGGTGGTGGCGGCGGCAATCACCACCGAGCGCAACAATATCGACGGGTAAGCAAAACTAAATGTCCATTTGCCATCCCAATCCTGTTCAAAAAATATTTGTTTGTAACCAGCCAGCGATGGGACGAGATGCACCCCGCCGTCGGAATCCGATGTCAAAAATGACACGACAAACATTATCAGCAACGGCCCGCCGAGGAAAACAAAAATAATAAACAGCATCGGGAAAACCCCCGACCACAAAAATAGCGGGTTGGTTAGGGGCGTCAAATACACCGCCGTCGATTTTTTTTGCTCCATGTTTTTTTTCATATTTTTTATCTTGGTGCTTATCGATTATGATTCCTAATTGTATCAAAAAAAATTATGAATAAAGCACCCGCGCCTTGGCCGCGTCAATGGCAATGCTGTAATAATTGCCGACCGCCACACCATGCGCCTTGTCGGGCGACATTGTTGCCTGCACCCGGCCAAGCTCACCATGTTGCAATATTAATTTAACGCTGTCGCCCAAATAATCAACATCGTCGAGGCGGAAATCATTTTTATCCTTGCTTTGCTTCACCATCATATCCTCGGGGCGGCAACATAGGTAGGCCTTATCCTCGGCCTTGTTATTTTTATGTTGCTTGCCAGCGGCCACGGCAAAGCGATGGCCGGCGGTGGTGGTGAATGTTTTACCATCGTAACGGCCGGCCAATATGTTCGCCTCGCCGATGAAATCGGCGACAAAGAAATTGGCTGGCTCTTGGTATATTTCTTGCGGCGTGCCGACCTGCAAAATATGCCCCTTATTCATCACCGCGATTTTATCCGACAGCGACAGGGCCTCCTCCTGGTCGTGGGTGACAAAGATGAAGGAAATTTTCACTTCCTTTTGAATCCGTTTTAATTCTAACCTCATGGCATGGCGCAATTTTAAATCGAGCGCTGATAAGGGCTCATCAAGCAATAAAATTTTGGGGCTCGGCGCGATCGCCCGCGCCAGGGCAACCCGTTGTTGTTGCCCGCCCGACAATTGCGCCGGCAGGCGACCGCTATATTCCTCCAACCGCACCAATGCCAAAACCTCGCGCACCCGCGCGGCAATGGTGTCTTTTTTCCAATTTAATCGTTCCAAGCCAAAGGCAATATTTTGCCCCACCGTCAAATGCGGGAACAAAGCATAGTTTTGAAACACCGTGTTGACCGGTCGCTTGGCCGCCGGCAGGGTATCAAGCGGTTTGCCCTCGAGCATTATCTGGCCGGCATCAAGCGTGTCAAAGCCGGCGATAAGCCGCAACAACGTGGTTTTGCCGCACCCCGAGGGGCCAAGCAGGGTGAAGAAACTGCCACGATTAATTTCCAACATTATATCATCCAGCACTTGCGTCGCGCCGAATGATTTTTTGACGTGGCTGATGCTTAAGAATTTATCTGTTTTTGCTTGCACGGCATTACCCTTTCTTTTGTAAATAATCTTTGAGGTTTTTCAGCAGTCTTTCGCCACCCGCCCGCATGAAACCAAGGAATTTTTCCCTGTCAGGTTGCGAACTTGGCGGAAAAAAATAAGACAAGGCGACGTGCGTTCCGTCGCTTGCCTCGGCCAATTCCACCGCGACCCGCGCCACCATGGCACCTGGACTACCGCTATCAAAAACCAATTTCTTTTCAGGAATGATTTCACGATAAATTGCCAGATGGGAAACAACATTGCCATCGGGCTGAACCATGTCAAATTTCCTTTCGCCCCCCACCTTTAAATCGACAACAATATTTTTTATTTCAAATCCTTCGGGTGCCCACCATTTTTTCAATTGGTCAGGCTCCACCAGCGCGCGCCAAATTGCCCCGCGTTCGGCCGGCATGTCGCTTTCAACCGTGATTTCGATTTCTTTTTCTGTCATGGTTTTTTTTCTCCTTAAAAAAAGAATTATTTTTTATCCAACATGCCCTCCAAGAAATTAACGGCATTGATACCGATTTCTTCGACCGCGTAGCCACCCTCCATCACGACATGGGTTGGCAGGTTAATGCCGGCAATCGCCCGCCCCATGGTAATGAAATCGTTCGAGGTTAATTTTAAAGGACTGATGGGGTCTTTTTCATAGGTATCGGTGCCCAGCGAGACAATCAAAATTTCCGCGCCAAATTGTTGGATGGCTTTTAACCCGTCCATCAAGGCCGCACCCCAAATGTCATATTTGCCGCCGGCCGGAATGGGGTAATTTTTATTCGCCCCCACCCCATCGCCCGCGCCGGTTTCATCGGCATAACCCATAAAAAATGGGTAGGTAACCTCCGGCGCGCCATGCAATGAAACATAAAGCACGTCGCCGCGGTTATAAAAAATATCCTGTATGCCATTGCCATGGTGAACATCGACGTCCAAAATGGCGACTTTTTTTGCCCCATTATCGCGCATATATTGCGCGGCGATGGCGGCATTATTCAAAAAGCAATAACCGCCAAACATATCGGCGGTTGCATGGTGGCCGGGCGGACGGCACAGCGAATAAACCACCTTATCCGGCCCCTTCAATATCATTTCGGCACCGGTCAGGGCGACATCCTTGCTGGCGAGCGAGGCCTCCCACGTGCCCTTATCAATCATCGTTTCCGATGATAAGGCATGATAGGATAATTTGCCATCGATCGATTGTGGTCGCCGGTCGCTGGGCATGCGGCGCGCAAACCATGCGGTGGCGCACATGTCACCCGCGTAGCCAGCGGCCTTCCACTCGTCGTAACCATGTTCTAAGAAATCTAATAAATCGGCGTTGTGAATTTTTTTCACCGGCGCCATGCCAAAATCTTTTGGCGGTATAATATCGTTAAATTTTCGTTCTTTTAACCGCGCCAAGATATATTCCATCCGCGCCGGCCGTTCAAACGGGTATACCAATCGCCCGCCCGCTATTTCATATTGCGCATCGCGCAATTTGTGCTTGTCGCTGTAAATAACTTTCATGACGACACCCTCCTATAAATTTATATTTTACTACTTTGTTTTTTTTATTCAAGGTTATCCCCGCCCCCCTTAGCAACTTACAACAGCAAATTGCTAAGGGGGGACGAAGGATTTTATGAAAAATAAATATTACAATTTATTTCTGCAGGGCGGTCCAAACCTTATCGCGATATTTGATCGCGGTGGCACTGCAAGCCGCTGGGAAACTTATCTTGTAACCCGCCGGCAATTTCAAAGCTTGCGCTTTTTTCATTGTGGGCGAGAAATATTTATAACTGTCCGGAATGGCATTATTATAACCTTGCGCATTGCTGATGAGCGCCATGTTTTTTGGGTCCATCAGGAAGTTCAAGAATTTTTTTGCCGCCTCGGGGTTTGGTGCTTTACTGCTGATAACAACAGTGTCAAAGAACCCAACCACCCCTTCCTTGGGGAAGGCCAACTTGGCATCGGTGATGCCTTCGTCGATTTGCGCCCGTTTGGTGTTGCCATCCCAATTATGGGTCATGACCACTTCGCCAGATTTCAGCCGCTCGTTAACCTGTTCAGACGAATAAACCTTAACGAAAGGTTTTTGCTTCATCAACAGCTCTTGGATTTTTTGATAATCCTTTGCGTTTTCAGAGCATAACGGAATGCCAAGGTAAGCCGAGGCACTGCCGATGACGTCATCGGGTGATTTGAAAACGGCAATTTTGCCCTTCATCGAATCATCTGGCTCAAAAAATTCTTTCCACGAATCGGCCGGCCCCTTATAAAGCGACGAGCGATAAGCGAAAGAAGTAATACCATATTGATATGGCACGTGATATTCATGGGTCGGGTCCCAAACCGGATTGCGCCATTTTTTATCAATATATTTATAATTGGGCATGTTTTTTATATCAACCTTTTGCACCAACCCTTGTTTAATAAAAATTGGTAAAAAGTTTTCCGACGGCACGAATACATCGTAACCCGAACCACCGCCCGATTTAATCTTCGCCAGCAATGTTTCGTTGCTGTCGTAAGTATCAAGCTGCACCTTGATGCCGGTTTCTTTGGTAAATTTTGCCAAAAACTCCGGCGATGTATAATCGGTCCAATTATACAAATGTAACACATTATTTTGCGCCCGCGCCACATTCACATTGGCCGCCAGCAACGCCGTGCCAAGCAACAACCCGCCCATCAGGGCAATGGTCGAACGGCGCGACGTAGTTTGTTTATAGTTTACTTGCGTCATGTTTTTCCTCCTACAATTTGGTTATTCATGATTAACAAATGATGACAATTGTCCGCCGAAAAATTTACTTAGTCAAGAAAAAAAACGAGTATAAGGCGATTTTTTCTCATTTTGCTCGAGGTAATAATATATTATATTTTTAATTATAAAAAAAAATTTTTCTATAGTGCCCCACCACCATGTTTTTCTATCTTGAATTATAAGGAAATAAAATTTTTCGCTTTGCGCGAACCATAATCCGTGCCAACATACGGGCGCATAACAACCCATTAGAACCAAAATGTCCCTGCGCCAAAAAATCAGCAATATTGCCAGCCCGTTCAACAGCAACCGCCTGTTGTTAATCCTGCTAACCCTGTTGGTGGCGGTGCTTATCGGTCTGGTGGTGCATTTCTTTTTTTTCGGCAAGCACAAACAAACAAGCAATTTTGACAGCCAAACCCTCTGTCTTTATAGTGGGTCGAGCAACGGCGTCATGGTGTTTATCGACCAAACATCGGGCATCACCGCCAAGCAAGCCGCCGGCATCAACCGCCGTGTCAAAAAAATTGCCATCGACCAGGTTGACCAATTTGGCCGCCTGACATTTTACACCCTGACGCGCGACAACCAAACGCAAAAAATCGGTTTTGTTTGCAACCCGGGCAACCTGGCCAATATCCAAGACAGCTGGGTCAAAAGCCTGGGCATGACCAAAAAACAAATTTTTGATTATTATAAATCAGAGGTTACCGATTTAAGCAACCAAGCCCTGGACCAAATGATTAACAAACCGCAAACCGCCGATGCCAAAATTATGGAGGGGTTACGCGACGCCATCACACTTTACAAAACGCCCACCACGCCGCCCGAAGCCGACGCAACCGCGACAGACGCGGCGACCAACATACTACCCGATGAAACCAGTTTGGATTGGTTGGTGATTTTTTCAGACATGAAGGAACAACGCCCCGATTTTTCATTACGCACCGCCACCGCCAAAACCACGCCGACCATTTTGGATTTTTGGGCAAACAACAGCACGTTAAAGCTAGACCTGAGCGACACCGCGGTTGGCATTTATTATTTTAAAGATAAAAAAGACAAGAAGAAAAATAAAAAATCCGCTGATGACGCCAGCAATGATAATCAAAGCGATGGCAACTATAAGGATGACACCAATAAAAAGGACGCATCGGGTAAAAAACAGAAAAAAAAATCAACCACAAAAACCAGCAACAGCAAATTCCATAAATTTTGGGAAGATTATTGGCAAAGCCAAGGCGCCACCGTCGAATGGTTCCGCGGCATGGAGTAGGGACGAACAGGCGGAGCATAATGGCGGGTGATAAAAATTATCGATTTATTTTTTTATATCTTATTCCTAAAATAATGCACCATGACAACAATCACAGAAAAATGGCCGGCGGTTTATATTTTGGCATCGGCAAAACACGGCACATTATATGTTGGCGTAACCAGCGACCTTATCACGCGAATGCACCAGCATAAAAATGGTTGGTTTGAAGGATTCGCCAAAAAATATAATGTAAAGCGATTAGTTTATTATGAAAAATTTGACGACATGGCAACCGCCATTGAACGCGAAACAAAATTAAAAAAATGGAATCGCGCTTGGAAAATAAAATTAATAGAAGATAAAAATCCAGATTGGCGCGATTTGCTAAAAGATTTTTCTGGCGATTAGTTCCACCCCGCCGGCTCTGGGGCGCGGCCAGCCCTCAATACCCCATCATCCCCCGTCATTCTAGAAATCCGCCCGCTCACCCCTCCCCCCGTCATTCTCGAAATCGCGCCGCTCATCTCCCACCCCCCCGTCATTCTCGAAAATTTTTCTTGCCATGTTGCGAATGCAACATGGCGAAAACCATAGAAAAATTTATCGGGAACCCAATCCTTGGCCTCAACTTTGCCCGCTCTCAACCGACATCGCCTCGCTGGTTGGTAAAATGACAGCTTCGCTGGCGAAAGATTATTACTTTGGTGAAAGGCGACGCCAAGGATTGAAATTTATTCGCCCTATCGCTTCGCTACTTGAGCGCGGCCGATAATCGTTGCGAATGGTTTGCGCTATTGCTGAACGCAATATCGCTCGCAACGATTTCGAGAATGACGGACGGTGGGGTATTAAAAAAACGGCGGAGTAAAGAAAGGTAGAGAAGAGGGCGATGCCACAAAGCCTCCATTGCTTTAGCCGCCAGCTCACCCCTCCCCCCGTCATTCTCGAAAATTTTTCTTGCCATGTTGCGAATGCAACATGGCGAAAACCATAGAAAAATTTATCGGGAACCCAATCCTTGGCCTCAACTTTGCCCGCTCTCAACCGACATCGCCTCGCTGGTTGGTAAAATGACAGCTTCGCTGGCGAAAGATTATTACTTTGGTGAAAGGCGACGCCAAGGATTGGGTTCCCGATAACCCGCATGGGCTTCGCCCTATCCCGCGCTAAGGCGCGGGCATATGCGGGTTTCGAGAATGACGGACGGTGGGGTGGCTGGCGGGTTTTCACAAAAAAAAGGGTGGTTATTGCTAACCACCCTTTTAATTTTTTTGCGCATTATTAAACGCTAATAATTAAACAATA
>JASGCL010000026.1 GCA_030054115.1 Hydrotalea sp. | reverse complement strand
TGGCAACAATTTGTCGAATCATGCCCCCGATGATAGCGCAATTCCGCCAAATGGGGAATGGCAAGGGCGGGGCAAGGTTATTTTTTTGCTTTCTAAGACACAATGAATTATTGTATAGGAACAAAATACAAGTAAGGAATTCATGAAAATCGAACTGCAAAAAATAACCATCCGCCAATTATTTGTCGATTATGCAAATAATGACGAGGAAGGGGTCGTTGCCTACGGCGGCAAGCTCGACATTCGGCCAAAATACCAACGGGAATTTATTTATAAGGATAAACAGCGCGATGCCGTTATCGACACGGTGTTTAAAAATTTTCCGCTTAACGTAATGTATTGGGTTGAAAAAGACGATGGCACATATGAAGTGCTGGACGGCCAACAACGCACCTTAAGCATTTGCGAATACCTGAGCAATAATTTTTCGTTAAAGGAAATATTGTTTTACAACCTGCCGAAAGACGAACAGGAAAAAATTTTGAATTATGAATTGATGGTTTATTTTTGCAACGGCACCGACGGCGAAAAATTGCAATGGTTTAAAACAATCAATATCGCGGGCGAAAAATTAACCGACCAAGAATTACGCAATTCGATTTATTCCGGCCCGTGGCTGACAGACGCAAAACGATATTTCAGCAAACGCGGTTGCCAGGCCCACAATATCGCCGGCGAATATATGGCGGGTTCGGCGATTCGCCAAGAATACCTGGAATCGGTGATTGATTGGATAAGCCATGGCAAAATTGAAAAATACATGAGCGAACACCAACATGCCAAGGACGCCAACGAATTATGGATATATTTTCAAGAGGTGTTGGATTGGGTGAAAAGAACATTCCCCACACACCGCAACGAGATGAAGGGCCTGCCGTGGGGCGTATATTACAACCAATTTAAAAATGAAAAATTAAATTCAAAAGATTTGGCAAAGGAAGTCGAGCGGTTGATGTTGGACGATGAAGTGGAAAATAAAAAAGGAATTTATTTGTATTTGTTGGACGGCAAGGCAAAATATTTAAACTTACGCGCATTTTCGCCGGCCATGAAACGCGAGGCATTTGAAAAACAGGGTGGCAAATGCCCAATTTGTAAAAAAATTTTTAAGATAGAAGAGATGGAGGCCGACCATAAAAAACCATGGCATTTGGGCGGCAAAACCACCAAGGAAAATTGCCAAATGCTGTGCCGCGACGACAACCGCGAAAAATCGGGCAAATAAAAACGGAGGATAAAATGAAAAATAGCAATTTACGAAAGGCGGCGCGGGAAAAAAATGACGAATTTTATACGCAATTGGTCGATATTGAAAAGGAGATAAAAAATTACAAAGAATATCTTGCGGGCAAGGTAGTGCTTTGCAATTGCGATGACCCGGAAAAATCAAATTTTTGGAAATATTTTTATATGAATTTCGACCTCATCGGGTTAAAAAAATTAATCAGCACCCATTACAAACCCAGCACCATACTTGATATAAGCGAGCAAGCCTATAAACTTGAATATGATGGCAAGGAAATCATCAGAACAAATTTGCGGGGCGAGGGCGATTTTCGCAGTGAAGAATGCGTTGATATTTTAAAGCAAGCCGATGTAGTTTGCACCAACCCGCCCTTTTCATTGTTCCGCGAATATGTAAAACAATTAATGGATTATGAAAAAAAATTTCTCATCATTGGCAATATGAATGCCATAACTTACAAAGAAGTTTTTTTGTTAATTAAAAATAATAAAATGTGGTTGGGGGTTGATAACAATGGCACAAAATGGTTTCGAGTGCCCGACCATTACGACATAGCAACCGAATCAAGAAAAAAAATAGAGAATGGTATAAAATTTTTTAGCATGGGTAGCGTTATGTGGTTCACCAACCTTGATAATAAAAAACGGCATGAGGATTTAACGCTGGGTAAAAAATATAATAAAACCGATTACCCCAAATATGACAATTATGATGCTATTAATGTTGATAAAACATCCGACATACCGGTTGATTATGATGGGGCAATGGGTGTGCCGATAACTTTTTTAGACAAATATAACCCCGACCAATTTGAGATTGTTGGGTTAGGTATCTCAAATTCAGGATTGGATATTGGTGTTAGACCCTATAAACCCGAACACAAAAAATATAGAAAAGAAATTCAAAAAAGAGGTGCTGTCGATGGCGATTTGTATATGATGGTTAATGGAGAAGTAGAAGTGCCCTATGCCCGTATAATAATCAAGAAAAAATAAGAATTGGCTTAGGCACTTGACATTTTTTCCCGAATCGCAAGATATTATGCCAAACGATTCGCTTAAGTTTAAACAAGGGCGATATAATTAACTAACTAACACTAAAAAATACGGAGACAAAATTATGCCTAATTATTGTGTTAATATGAACGCTCAAACCAGTGGCCAACATGAAGTCCATAATACAGCGAGCACTAAAGGTTGTTTGCCAAACCCCAAGAACATGCATGTTTTGGGATGGTATTCTGATTGTTCTAGTGCGGTAAAGGCGGCAAAAGACTTAGGATACAAACCAGCGGATGGTTGTTATTATTGCTGTAAGTCGGCTGACCACGGCTAAAACTTGCCTCTTATACGAATCGGTGTATTATACTATCAGCGATGGTTTTATAAGCCTTGCCAAAAACAAGGGAAAAATAGTTATAGAAAGGATATTTTTATAAAATGAATGATATAATAAAAAAAAATCAAGAACTCGTGAATAAGCTACTAGTTTTTATAAGGATTAAAAACCTTGAAAACTATAATACGCCACTTCATTTTAAAGAAAATGATGCAGATGCCAAAGAGTTTATGCAACAACATAATGAGAATTATAAAGCGGTCAGCAATGCTCTCAATACTTGTTATAAGGCAGGTTATTTTAATAAAGCAGGCATACCAGTAAATTTTAGCGGGCATCCCTATTTTATGGCTGTAAGTTTAACCCGCGAAGGGCTTGAGAAAGCCGAAGAATTATCTAACCCTGGCCAAACATCTCAGGGAATTGTTGTAGTGGGCGATGGCAATATAATCGGTAATAATAACATTAAAATTGAAAATTTTTTTAATTATTTAATTAATGAAATTAATAAATCATCGGCTGATGAAGCGGAAAAAAAAGGCCTTATAGCAAAAATAGAATCTATAATGAATAGCCCTTTTGTTTGTAGCATTGTAAATGGACTTGCGAGCGGGCTATCAAGCAATCTAAAATAAACTTACTTCCTATTTGCTGTTATCATATCCGCCAGCATGAAGGATAGTTCGAGGGCCTGTTCGCCGTTTAATCGCGGGTCGCAATGGGTGTGGTAACGGTCGGCCAGGTCGTCGGGGCGCACTTCGCGCGCGCCGCCCAAACATTCGGTTACGTTTTTGCCGGTCATTTCGACATGAATGCCGCCCACCACCGCCGATAATTTTTTCATCACGTTAAAAAATTCTTTAACCTCGCCAAATATCGAATCCAACACGCGGGTTTTGAAAACGCCGTTTTTCGATGGTTGCTTTATCGTGTTGCCGTGCATTGGGTCGCAAGACCAAACCACCGGGTGATTGGCCGATTGCACCGCGCGCACAATCGCGGGCAGGAATTTTTCAACCTGCCCCACGCCGAACCGCGCAATTAATGTTATGCGCCCCGGCGTTTTGTTGGGGTTCAACAGGTTCAGGATTTTTACCAATTCGTCGGGGTCGGTTTTGGGGCCGCATTTAATGCCCAACGGGTTTTGAATGCCGCGCAAAAATTCCACATGCGCCGATTGCAAAAAACGCGTGCGGTCGCCTATCCATAAAAAATGGCCGGCGCAATCGTAATAATTATTGGTGATGGAATCTTGGCGGGTCAGGGCTTCCTCATACCACAGCAACAATGATTCGTGGCTTACGTAAAAATCGGTGCGTTTTAATTGCTCGGCGGTGTCGGCGGTTAAACCGCATGATTGCATGAAAATCATTGCCTTGTTAATCTCATCGGCCATTTTTTGAAAACGCAGGGTGGTGTCGTGCGCTTTCGGGCTTTGCTTGACGAAATCAAGCATCCAGGTTTTGACCAGGTGCAAATCGGCATAGCCGCCATCGGCAAAGGCACGAAGCAGGTTCAGCGTCGCCGCCGATTGGTGATAGGCGCGAATCATCCGAAATGGGTCGGGGACGCGGCCGTTTTTATCGAACGCCATGTCGTTGATAATGTCGCCGCGGTATGATGGCAATGTTACGCCCTGTTGCTCCTCGGTTTCATCCGACCTTGGTTTGGCAAATTGCCCGGCCATGCGGCCAATTTTTACCACCGGTTTTTCACCGGCAAATGTTAACACCACCGCCATTTGCAAAATAACGCGAAAGGTATCGCGGATGCTGTTGGCGGAAAATTCGAGGAAGCTTTCGGCGCAATCACCGCCCTGCAACAAAAAGGCGCGACCATCGACGCATAATGCCAAGGCCGATTTTAATTTTTCGCATTCGCCGGCGAACACCAACGGGGGTAGCGACGATAATTCCTGCTCGGTCGCCTGCAACTTTTTTGCATCGGGGTATTGCGGCACCTGCTTTATTGGTTTTTCGCGCCAACTGGCCAATGACCAATCGATTGGCGTGGCCTTGTTCGGTAAGGTGGTGGGTGTATTTTGGGGCATTGTTTTTATTTTTCTACAATAAAGGAAAAAAATCTTCAAGGTTATTGTGTAGAGGGTGGTGATGGCGAGCAGGCGGGGGCGTAACCCGCGCCAAAGCCATGGGATAGATGGGGACAGATGGGAAATAGTTGCGAATAGTCGGGTGATAGCTGGGCAATCACCGCCGATTATTGCATGATGGCAAAAATAATGTAAAAAAACCAGTCAAAACCTTCAAAAAGTAGTAAAAAGAGCTTGACGCCTGGGGCTTTTTTTACTATGAGTTTCGCCTGTTGCATAAAAAAATCTTGACAAAAAAATCAAATCGGCGGTTATCATTTCGGTAACCAGTCGGTTGTATTCATCCGCTGTTTCGCGGCTTGAAAAAAACGGCGCGATAGATTGTTTTTGGGTTGGTTTGGGGCGGCTGTGCATGACGAGTGATAGGGCAATGATGGGGTTTAGCAAGCGTGATAAAATAGCATAACAAAATGGCGAAGCAATAATGATGAAAAATGGATTGAATATCGCAACCTGGGTGCGCCAAGTTATTGGTGAAGTGAACAAAGTAACCTGGCCAAGCCGTCAAGAAACCATGATGGCGACATTGATGGTGTTGTTGTTTTCGGTGGCGATGTCGATTTTTCTGTTGTTGGCTGACCAAATTATCTCGCGCTTGATAAGGCTGGTGCTGGGTAGTTAAGATAAAGATGATGTGGCAAGAATTTCGGGGCGCAAAATATAAATATTATAGATAGAGATAAAAACATGATGGCAACAATGACAGAGCGTAATATGATGCAAGGGCTCGCGCAAGGCGTGACCCAAGGCACAATGGCCGACAAAAAATGGTATGTTATCCATGTCCAACCCGGTTTTGAAAAAAAAGTGCGCGAGGCGATCGAGGACGAGGCCAAGCGCAAAAACCAATCGGCCGCGATAGAGGAGATTCTTATCCCGACCGAGGACGTAACCGAAATCAAGCGCAACAAAAAAATTAAAACCGAGCGCAAATTTTTCCCGGGCTATATTTTGATAAAAATGGCGATGACCGATTCGACATGGAATTTGGTGCGCTACACCAACCGCGTTACCGGCTTTTTGGGCGCGGGCAAAAAACCAATTCCGATTTCCGACCGCGAGGCACAACGGATTTTATCACAAGTTAAGGAAGGGGTCGAACGCCCCCGCCCGTCGGTGCAATTTCAGGTCGGCGAAATGGTCGTGGTGGTTGACGGGCCCTTTGCCTCGTTCCAAGGGCTGGTCGAAGAAATCGATGAAGAAAAATCACGCCTCAAGGTGATGGTGACGATATTTGGCCGTGAAACCCCAGTCGATTTGGATTATGGCCAAGTGGAAAAATCAACTAGCTAAAAAAAAGGAAAAACATCATGGCAAAAAAAATAACAGGATATGTCAAATTGCAAGCCGGCGCCGGCCAAGCCAACCCATCGAACGTGGGCCAGGCCCTGGGGCCGCGCGGTATCAATATCATGGGCTTTTGTAAAGATTTCAATGCGCAAACGCAAAAGATGGAAGCCGGCGCGCCGATTCCGGTGATTATCACGGTGTATGAAGACCGCAGTTTTTCATTCATTATTAAAAAGCCACCGGTGTCGTTTTATTTGAAAAAAGCCGCCAAAATTGAAAAAGGCACTGGCCTGGCCGGGCGCGAAATCGCCGGCAAAATTGGCTTGGAAGAAATTAAAAAAATTGCGACCGAAAAAATGGCCGAAATGAACGCGGCGAGCTTGGAATCTGCCATCAAAGAGGTTAAGGGTAGTGCGCGCTCGATGGGTTTGGAAGTGGTCGAATAGAATTTAACAACAATAACAATAGAGATAAGGATTATCATCATGACAAAAAACAAAAGAATGAAAGCGATGGAAGGGGTTGACGTGTTTGCAACCTACCCCTTGACCGATGCGGTTGATGTTATTAAAAAAACCGCCGTGGCAAAATTCGATGAAACCATCGAAATCGCGGTGAATTTGGGGCTCGACATGACCATGTCGGAACAGCAGGTGCGGGGCGCGGTGATTTTACCGGCCGGCACGGGCAAAACCTTGAAGGTGTTGGTGTTTGCCAAGGCCGATAAGGCCGAATTGGCGAAAAAAGCCGGTGCCGATATTGTTGGCGGCGAAGAATTGGTGGAAAAAATCAATGGCGGTTGGCAAGATTTCGACCGCGTTATCGCCACCCCCGACATGATGGTGGTGGTCAGCAAATTGGGTAAGGTTTTGGGGCCACGTGGCCTGATGCCGAACCCAAAATTGGGCACCGTGACGCCAGATGTCGCCACCGCGGTTAAGGCGGCCAAGGGCGGCGAAGTGCAATTTAAAAATGACAAGGCCGGTGTGGTGCATGCTGGTATTGGTAAGGCGAGTTTTAAAGCCAATGACATTGCCGCCAACGTGCGCGCCTTCGTCAAGGCGTTGGAATCGCACAAGCCAAGCAGTTTGAAAAAAGATTACATCAAGCAAGTCAGCCTGTCCTCGACCATGGGGCCGGGGTTGGTGATTGATGTGGCGACCATTGCCTCATAATATTTTAATTTAACAACCTATAACAACGATAGACAACAAGGAAGATAAGCGAAAAAATTTGAACGAATTTTAACCATCATTTTTTAATTTTTTTAAGAAACGATGGTTAAAAAACCTGTCCGAGAATGGCGGCGCCATAGATAAGACAAAACATTGCTAAGCCAAAATACGGGCTTAAAGATGCATTTTCCTATCGCTTAAATGACAAAAATTGGTATTAAACCCGATTTTTTGAAGCCTCCCTGAGATAAGGTTTTTTGATGAATAACGAAGCAATCAAAAATCCCTGTTTGACGACTGGTAATAACCCTAAACAAGCAACAACGAAGCGACAAATGGATAAGCATTATGGATAGACAAGGTAAAGAAGTGGTGGTTAGCGCGCTGAAAAGCGAATTGCAAAAGGCCGCGTTGGTGGTGGTAAGCCATCAATCGGGGCTCGACGCCGCTCAATCACGCGCCCTGCGCAACACCGCGCGCGCCAATAAGGCAGGTATAAAGGTGTTGAAAAACACCCTTGCCAAATTGGCATTGCAAGGTGGCGATTTC
Source organism: Hydrotalea sp. (assembly GCA_030054115.1). Classification (NCBI taxonomy): domain Bacteria; kingdom Pseudomonadati; phylum Bacteroidota; class Chitinophagia; order Chitinophagales; family Chitinophagaceae; genus Hydrotalea; species Hydrotalea sp. The sequence continues at coordinate 14,325 of JASGCL010000026.1, read as the reverse complement.
GACTACTTGCAAAACACCATGAAGGGTCCAACCGTGATTACTTGGTCGACCGACCCGGTGGCCGCGGCGAAGGTGATTGGCGACATGGCAAAAACCACCGATAAGATAAAAATTATCGCTGGCGGCGCGCCCAAAAAAGAAATGGCGTTGGCCGATGTTATGGTGCTGTCGACCTTGCCCTCGATGGATGCCCTGCGTGGCAAATTGGTTGGGGTGCTTTATGCCCCCGGTGCCAAATTGGCGCGTGTCATGGCATTGCGGAGTGCGCAAGCGGCGTAAAGGGTTCAACACAAAAATATAAACAACATTATTAATTAGCGAAAGGAAAAAACAATGGCTGATATAAAAAAACTGGTTGATGATTTATCAACCCTCACCGTGCTTGAGGCGGCAGAACTTGCCAAAATGCTCGAAGAAAAATGGGGCGTAACCGCGGCGGCACCCGTCGCGGCGGGTGGTGGCGGTGCCGCTGAGGAAAAGACATCCTTCACGGTGGTCTTGGCCGCGGCCGGTGAAAAGAAAATCGACGTCATCAAAGAAGTTCGTGCCATCACCAACCTTGGCTTGAAAGAAGCAAAGGACCTGGTCGAGGGCGCGCCCAAACCGGTTAAAGAAGGGGTGGATAAGGCCGAAGCCGATGCCATCAAGAAGAAACTTGAAGCGGTGGGGGCAAAGGTCGAAGTTAAATAATTTTTTAGCGAAAGGTCGGTGGCGGGTTTTAAATAATTGGCCGCCGACTTTTCCTAAAACATCGATAAACATCGGCCAAAACCGATTAATTTTTGGCGGAGATAATTGCGGGTAGGAAAAGACCGATGGTTAAGAAATAGCGAAGGAAAATAAGAAAGAAAAAGAGAAGAGATTAAACGCGGGATAACAAACCTAAGGCAACAACGGGAAAAAGTTACCTTTCATCGTAAAAAAATAAGCAACTATAAAGAATTAAGAAAAACAACATGGCAATAACTGGCGATAACAATCAAAACAATCTTATGAATGGTAATGGGGCCGCGGGCAACAAGGGCGCGTCCATAAATGGCGCGAGCAAGTTGGTGCGCGCCATGTCGCGCGACGAAATGGTTGCTCGCTCCTTCACTGGCAAAAAACGCCTGCGCCGTAGTTTTGGTCGCCACCCCGAAATCATCGACATGCCAAATTTGATTGAATTGCAACGCGGCAGTTTTGAAAATTTCTTGCAACAATATGTCGATAAAGACCACCGCGCCGATATTGGCTTGGAAGCGGTGTTAAAAGAATTATTCCCCATCGCCGATGGCCAGGGGCGTTTGGAATTGCATTTTAAATCTTACCACCTGTTGCCGCCAAAATTTGAAATCGACGAATGCTTGATGCGCGATGCAACCTACGCCGCGGTGTTGAAATTATCGCTCGAAATGACCATCTGGAATGTCGATTCGGTGACTGGCGCGCGCGAATTTAGCAAGGCCAAGGAACAAGATGTGGTGATTGGCGAAATCCCCTTAATGACCGACAATGGGACATTTATCGTCAATGGCACCGAACGGGTTATTGTGTCGCAAATGCACCGCAGTCCCGGCGTGTTTTTTGACCATGACCGCGGCAAAACCCATTCGTCGGGCAAATTGCTTTACGCCGCCCGCATTATCCCCTACCGCGGCTCGTGGTTGGATTTTGAATTTGACCATAAGGATATTTTGCACGTGCGCATCGACCGCCGGAAAAAAATTCCGGTGACGACGTTGCTGGCCGCCCTGCCGTCTGAAAAAACGATTGAAAAAATTAACGCCCTGAAGAAAGAGGGCAAGGAATGGCACGACCTGCCACGCCTCGAATGGCAAGGCATGAGCCGCATGGAAATCCTGCAATTTTTCTATGGCCGCGCCGATTGGCAGGCCTCGGGCGATGGTTTCGTCGTCCCCCTATCGACCCTGATAAAACGGCCAAAAATGGTCGAGGAAAATATCTATGACGCCAATGGCACGGTGATTTTGAAGGCCGGCGAAACCCCAAGCGGTCGCGTGCTGAAGGAATTATTGGCCAACAAACAGATGGTCAAGTTGTCACGGGAAAAAATCATCGGCCGTTATTTGTGGCAAGATGTGGTATTGCCCAATGGTTTGGTCGCGGCCGAGGCCGGCGATGAAATCAGCGAAGCCTTGCTTGAGGAATTCGCCAAACAGGGCGCCACCACCATCCCCACCCTGGATATCGATTTTATCGAATTTGGTCCCTATATTCGCAATACCTTGATGGTTGATAAAATATGGCAAAAAAATGGTTCGAGCCGTGAAAATGCCTTGGAAGAAATCTATAAATTGATTCGGGTTGGCGAAACCCCGACCTATGAACAGGCCGAGCATAATTTCCAAAATTTATTTTTTGAACAGGACCGCTATGATTTAAGCGCGGTCGGCCGCGTCAAAATGAATGCGCGCTTGGGCTTTGACAGCAATGAAGTGCCCGATTCGGTGCGCGTCTTGCGCAAAGTTGATTTGCTGACGATTGTTAAAACCTTATGCGCGACCAAGGACGGCCGTGGCGAAATCGACGATATCGACCATTTGGGCAATCGGCGGGTGCGGGCGGTCGGCGAATTGTTGGAAAACCAATACCGCATGGGCTTCCTGAAAATGGAACGTTTCATCCGCGAAAAAATGCAACAGGCCGATGTCGAACGCGTCATGCCGCAAGAGCTCATCAACGCCAAACCATTGAACGCGGTTATTCGCGAATTTTTTGGCTCGTCGCAATTGTCGCAATTTATGGATCAAACCAACCCATTGGCCGAAATTACCCACAAACGCCGCCTGTCGGCCCTGGGGCCGGGCGGTTTAACCCGCGACCGCGCAGGGTTCGAGGTTCGCGATATCCACCCGACCCATTATGGTCGTATCTGCCCGATTGAAACCCCCGAAGGGCAAAACATCGGGCTGATTAACAGCCTGGCGACCTTTGCCTCGGTCAATCATTATGGTTTTATCGAAACCCCCTATCGCAAAGTGGTTGGTGGCGTGGTGCAGGATGATATTATGTTCATGTCGGCGATGGAAGAAAGCAAACACACCATCGCCCAGGCCGACGCGCGCCAAGATGGCACGCGGAAATTGCTCGACGACCTGGTGCCCTGCCGTCGTGGTGGCGACTATGTGTTGGCCGCGCCGCAAGATATTGATTATATCGACGTGTCGCCCAAACAATTGGTGTCGGTCGCCGCGGCCTTGATTCCATTTTTAGAAAACGATGACGCCAACCGCGCCCTGATGGGTTCGAACATGCAACGCCAAGCCGTGCCGCTCCTGCGGAGCGAGGCACCATTGGTCGGCACCGGCATGGAAGAACGGGTCGCCTACGATTCCGGCGTGGTGATTGTTGCCCGCCGCCCCGGCGTGGTTGACCAAGTCGACGCCAAGCGGATTGTTATTCGCGTTACCGAAGATGTTCGCCCTGGCGAATCATCGGTCGATATCTATCCATTGAAAAAATACAAACGCTCGAACCAAAGCACCTGCATCAATCAACGCCCATTGGTGATGATTGGCGACGCGGTGAAAAAGGGCGATATCATCGCCGATGGTCCCTCGACCGATTTGGGCGAATTGGCCTTGGGGCAAAATGCCCTGGTGGCCTTCATGCCTTGGAATGGTTATAATTTTGAAGATTCGATTCTGATATCGGAACGGATAGTGCGTGATGACGTGTTTTCGTCGATTCACATCGAAGAATTTGAAGTCGCGGCGCGCGATACAAAATTGGGGCCGGAGGTTATCACCCGTGATATACCGAACGTGACCGAGGAAGCCCTGCGCAATTTGGACGAAGCCGGTATGATTTACCTGGGTGCCGATGTTGGCCCGGGCGATATTTTGGTCGGTAAGGTCACGCCAAAGGGCGAAACCCAAGTTACCCCCGAGGAAAAATTGTTGCGCGCCATATTTGGTGAAAAAGCGTCTGACATGCGCGATACATCGCTACGCGTGCCGCCGGGCGTGCAAGGCACCATCGTCGAGGTGCGGGTCTTTTCGCGCCGTGGCATGGATAAAGACGAACGGGCGATTGCCATCGAACGTTCGGAAATTGATTCCTTGACGCAAGATAGAGACGACGAACGCAAAATTTTGGAACGCGCCTATCGGTTGCGCTTCATTGAATTGACCCATAATCAAAAGGTCAAATCCGGCAATATCAAGGGCGATATCACCGAGGAAATCGTTGAAAAAACGCCGGTTGCACAATTGCGCCAAGTGCTGGTGCAAGACGCCGGCACCAACAGCCAATTGGAATCGTTGAAAAAATGGTTCGAGGATTCGATTGACGAAATGGATTTGCGTTTCCAAAACAAAGTGGAAAAAGTAAAAATGGGCGATGATTTGGCGCCCGGCGTGTTGAAAACCGTGAAGGTCTTCATCGCCGTGAAACGGAAATTGCAACCCGGCGATAAAATGGCCGGTCGCCATGGTAACAAAGGGGTTATTTCGCGCATCGTGCCGATGGAGGACATGCCCTACCTTGATGACGGCACGCCGGTTGATATCGTGCTGAACCCCTTGGGGGTGCCGTCGCGCATGAACGTCGGCCAAATTATGGAAACCCACCTCGGGTGGGCTTGCCATGGCTTGGGTCGCGAAATCGACAAGGCCCTAAAAAATTATGGCCGCGAGAAAAACATCGCGCATCTTAAGGAAACCCTGGTCAATGTTTACCAACATGACGATATGAAAAAAGTTATCGAAGCGATGGACGACAAGCAAGTGGCCGAATTGGCGAGCAACACCCGCGCCGGTATTCCGGTGGCGACACCGGTGTTCGACGGGGCGCGGATTGCCGAAATCGATGCCTTCTTGACTCGTGCTGGGCTTGATACCTCGGGGCAAGTTAAATTGATTGATGGTCGGACCGGCGAATTTTTCGCGCGGCCGGTTACCGTGGGTTATATTTACATGATTAAATTGCACCACTTGGTCGATGACAAAATTCACGCCCGCTCGGTTGGTCCCTATAGTTTGGTGACGCAACAGCCATTGGGTGGCAAGGCGCAATTTGGCGGCCAACGTTTCGGCGAAATGGAAGTCTGGGCGCTCGAAGCCTACGGCGCGGCCTATACCCTGCAAGAAATATTGACCGTGAAATCGGACGATGTGGCGGGGCGTGCCAAGGTTTACAAGGCGATTGTCGAAGGCAATGATAGTTTTGAAATCGGCATCCCCGAATCATTCAATGTGTTAATCAAGGAATTGCAGGCACTCGGTCTTTCGGTCGAATTGCTTCAAGACCACCAAGATTAGGCCAGATTAAAATTTATAGCGCAAAAACAACCAACGAAAGGAAAAAACCATGGAAAAAAATGATAACCTGACCCCCACGGTCGCCAACCCGATGATTCAAAACCCAACCTTGCGGTTGTTTGACAAGGTGCGTATCAATATCGCCAGCCCCGAGCAAATCATGTCTTGGTCCTATGGCGAGGTTAAAAAACCAGAAACCATTAACTATCGCACCTTTAAGCCGGAACGCGACGGGTTGTTTTGCGCCAAAATTTTCGGGCCGGTGAAGGATTACGAATGTTTGTGCGGTAAATACAAACGCTTGAAACACAAAAACCTGATTTGCGAAAAATGCGGTGTCGAGGTTACGCAAAGCAAGGTGCGGCGCGAACGTATGGGGCATATCGAATTGGCAACGCCGGTGGCGCATATTTGGTTTTTGAAATCCCTGCCATCGCGCATCGCCATGGTCGCCGATTTAACCCTGAAAGAAATTGAATCGATTTTGTATTTGGAAAAATACGTGGTTATCGAACCGGGCACGACCGATTTGACGCTTTATCAAACATTGAACGAAGACGAATATGCCAACGCGCGCGACCAATATGGCGAGGAATTCCACGCCATGATTGGTGCCGAAGCCGTAAAACATATGTTGGCGCAGGTTGATATCGACCAAGAAATTACCAAAATGCGTGCCGAAATGGCCGAGGGCGCGTCTGAAACCAAACGCAAAAAACTGGTGCGCCGTTTGGGCCTGATGGAATCATTGAAGGAAGCCGGTATCAAACCCGAATGGATGATTATGAATGTCATTCCGGTTATTCCGCCCGATTTGCGCCCCTTGGTGCCGCTCGATGGTGGGCGTTTTGCCTCCTCCGACCTTAACGATTTGTATCGTCGGGTTATCAACCGCAACACGCGGTTAAAAAAATTGATGGACCTGCGCGCGCCGGATATTATCATCCGCAACGAAAAACGCATGTTGCAAGAATCGGTCGATGCGCTTTATGACAACGGCCGTCGGGGTCGCGTCATCATGGGGTCGAACAACAAACGGCCATTAAAATCCTTGTCGGATATGTTAAAGGGTAAGCAAGGCCGCTTCCGCCAAAATTTGCTGGGCAAACGGGTCGATTATTCGGGCCGCTCGGTTATTGTGGTTGGCCCCGAATTGAAATTGCATCAATGCGGCTTGCCGAAAAAAATGGCGTTGGAATTGTTCAAACCATTTGTAATTGGTCGCCTTATCAAACGTCACAAAGACATCTCGGTCAAAATTGCCAAAAAATTGGTTGAAAAAGAAAAAGACGAAATTTGGGATATTTTGGAGGAAGTCATCCGCGAACATCCGGTTCTGTTGAACCGCGCGCCGACGCTCCACCGGCTTGGTATCCAAGCCTTCGAACCACAATTGGTCGAGGGCAAGGCCATCCAGCTCCACCCGCTCGTTTGCTCGGCCTTTAACGCTGACTTCGACGGCGACCAAATGGCCGTCCACGTGCCATTGTCGATTGAGGCGCAACTTGAAGCGCGCGTCTTGATGATGAGCACCAACAATATCTTATCGCCGGCCAACGGCAAACCGATTATTGTGCCATCGCAAGACATCGTGCTCGGCCTGTATTATATCACCGCCGAGGGCGGCGGCAAAACATCGCAAGTGGTTACGTTCCGCGACCGCGCGACCTTTGACCTTGCCTACAGCCACCAAGAAATCGAGCTACGTACGTCCGCCGGTAAGGAAGTTGCCGAGACCAATGCCGACAAATTGTGGCAAGGGTTAGAAAGCAAAGAATTGGTGGCGCATCGCCTGCCGTTGTTTGCTTCGGTTTCCGAAATCCAATTGGCGTTGGAACATGAAACCATTTCCATCAACAGCCGAATCAAATCGTTGTTCTACACCCACACCGCCGATGGCAAGCCCGTCGTTGAAAAGGTCATGACCACCGCCGGCCGCATGTTGCTGTCGGAAATTTTACCGCGCGATTCAAAATTGCCATTTCACATTGTTAACAAAACAATGACCAAAAAAGAAATCAGTAACCTGATTGACATTGTGTTCCGTCATGTTGGGCAAAAGGAAACGGTTATTTTTTGCGATAAATTGATGGGTTTGGGTTTTGCCTGGGCCTGTAAAGCCGGTATTTCGTTCGGTAAGGATGATTTGATTGTGCCGCCGATGAAGCAAAAACTTATCGCCGATACCAACAATGAAGTTAAAAAAATCCAAGGGCAATATCAAGACGGGTTGTTGACGCCGCTGGAACGTTATAACAAAGTGGTCGATGCCTGGGATGATTGTTCCAAAAAAGTGCAAGCCGAAATGATAAAAGGTATCGCCGAAAAGAAAACCCTGAATTCGGTTTTCATGATGAGCGATTCGGGCGCGCGGGGTTCGTCTGAACAGATTAAACAGCTCGCCGGCATGCGCGGGCTGATGAGTAAACCATCAGGCGAAATTATCGAAACACCGATTATTTCAAACTTTAAAGAAGGCCTCTCGGTTCTCGAATATTTTAACTCGACCCACGGCGCGCGCAAAGGGTTGGCCGATACCGCCCTGAAAACCGCCAACGCCGGTTACTTGACGCGTCGCTTGGTCGACGTGGCGCAGGACGTGATTATCACCATCGATGATTGCGGCACCGACAAGGGGATTAGCCAAAAACCAATCATGGATGGCGGCGAAGTGGTGGTCAGAATCTCTGAACAATTATTGGGCCGCGTCCTGTTGGAGGATTTAATCGACCCGAAAAGCAAGGCGGTTGCCTTTGGCAAAAACACCATTATCGATGAAGCCATGGCCGACCAGATTGAGCTGTTCGGATTTGACGAGGTCAAGGTGCGTAGCCCACTGATGTGTCAGGCCGAGATGGGGATTTGCGTCAAATGTTATGGTCGCGACCTGGCGCGCGGCACGCCGGTTAATATCGGTGAAGCGGTTGGTATTATGGCCGCGCAATCGATTGGCGAACCGGGCACACAGCTTACGATGCGGACCTTCCAAATCGGCGGTATCGCGCAAAAGGGCAAACAAGACAGCTCTATCGATGCGTCGGTGCGGGGCAAGGTTTCCTTCCTCAACAGCAATATCACCAACAACTCGCGCGGCGACCGCGTGGTGATGAGCCGTAACATGGAATTGATTATCCAGGACGACGACCAGGTCGAAAAGGCGCGTTACCGCGTGCCGTTCGGCGCGAAATTATTGGTCGAAAGCGGCGTGGTTATCGAACGTGGCGAAAAATTGGTCGAATGGGATCCATTCTCCATCCCGATTATTGCCCAGGTCGATGGCGTGGTCGTCTTCCAAGATTTGATAGAAGGCCAAACCTTGAAGGATTCGGCCGAGGAAATCGGTGCCGGTGGTCGCACCATGATTGTTACGACCCGCGACAAGTGGAAAATCCGTGGCGGCAAAGAAGAATTGAAACCGCAATTGGCACTGCGTGGTGCCGATGGCAATGTGCTGACACTGCCGTCCGGGGCGGCGGCCAATTATGAATTGCCGGCACAGGCGATTTTGGAGGTCAGCAGTGGACAATCAGTCAAGGCCGGCGACGTGATGGCGCGGATATTGCGCGATTCGGCGAAATCGAAAGACATCACCGGTGGTTTGCCACGGGTCGCCGAATTGTTCGAAGCGCGCAAGAGCAAAGACGCGGCTATCTTGGCCGACCAAGATGGCGTGGTGCGGATTGGCAAAGATTATAAGGCGAAAAAACGCATTAGCATCGAACCCCATAACAAGGAACATCAGCCGACCGAAATCCTTATCAGCAAGGCGCGCCAAATCATGGTGCAAGAGGGCGACGAAGTGCGCAAAGGCGACCTTATCGTTGAGGGGACAAAAATCTTGCATGATATTTTGGAAGTCATGGGGTTGGAAGAATTGGCAACCTACATGATAAAAGAAATCAAGGATGTTTACCGCGCCCAAGGGGTGAAAATCGACGATAAACATATCGAGGTTATCATGCGCCAAATGTTGCAAAAATTGGAAATCACCGACCCGGGCGATACATTGCTGATAAAAGGCGACATGTGCGACCGGATTGATTTCGCCGAAATCAATGACAAGGCGATTGCCGCCAACCAAAAACCAGCGGCCGGCAAGATATTGTTGCAAGGTATTACCCGTGCATCGCTCTTGACGCGCAGTTTCATCTCGGCCGCATCGTTCCAAGAAACGACTCGCGTGCTGACCGATGCCTCGGTTCGGGGTAAGGTCGATGGGCTGGAGGGGTTGAAGGAAAACGTCATCGTTGGCCGACTCATCCCCGCTGGCACCGGTGCCGAAATGCGCCGCCTGCGGGGATTGGCCTACGCCCGTGATAAAGAATTAAAGGGCGAGATGAAGGAATTGGAAACGCCAGTTGCTGAATAACCATAGGTTAGGCAACATAAACCATGCCCGCCGGCCGATAGGCTAAGCTCAAGGTATCTCAGGCGCAAGCTTGTGCCAATAATTGGGCAAAAATCTTTGACAAGGGTGCGTGCAAGGCTTGTGGGCAAGCTCGCGGATAAAGGCGGGCAAGGATTGTCGCCAAGGACCGGGTGGTCTAAATTTCTTTGCATTTTTTCTTGTCAGTTTTTGTTGACAGGCTTCAAATTTCTAGGCTAAATTATGCAACCGCAGAAGCTTAAGAAACAAGTCCAGTAAACAAAGCAACAAAGCAAAAGGTGGCGCAAATGAAAAATTGGAGCAACGAACATTTTACCGTGGAGCTGAAAGACGGGGTTTGTGAATTTACCCTGCATGCCGGCAAGGCCAATGCTATTTCCGCCAATTTGAGCCGTCAAATGGGGTTGGTGTTCCAAGATTTTCGCGACGACGATGCCGCCCGGGTGTTGGTTATCACCGCCCGTGGTGAAAAATTTTTCTGCCCGGGATGGGATTTAAAGGGCGCGGCGGCGGGCGAAGCCCCCGACAGCGATTATGGCGTTGGCGGGTTTGCCGGTTTGCAAGAATTGCCCAACATGAACAAACCGATAATTGCCGCCATCAATGGCATTGCCTGCGGCGGCGGTTTTGAATGGATGATATCTTGCGACCTTATCATCGCGGCCGACCATGCGACCTTTGCCTTGCCCGAAATTAACGTCGGCGTTTTTGCCGATGCGGCAACCATCAAATTGCCGCGCCGCATCCCCTATCACATTGCGATGGAAATGTTATTGCTTGGCCGGTGGATGAAGGCCGATGAGGCACACCGCTGGGGACTGGTGAACGAGGTGGTGGCCAAGGAAAATTTATTACCGCGCGCCCGCGAAATCGCCCGCATGTTGGCCGACGGCCCGCCGTTGGTTTTCCACGCCATTAAGGAAGTGGTGCGCGACTCCCTGACCCTTTCTATCCAAGAATCATTTAACAAAACGCGTGACGGCGGATTCCCGACGGTTTACAAATGCAACCATTCGGAAGATATGCTGGAGGGGACTCGCGCCTTCGCCGAAAAACGCAAACCTAAGTGGCAGGGCAAATAGGGTAATTTCAGCGGCGTTCGTTCTCCGCGCCAAGCTCGTTGTTTGTTTTCGGCTTTCATTATTGTCGGCGGTTGCCGATAACGACAATTGTTGGTATAAAGCCGGTTAAAGAATAATCGGTCATGACACCATGGTGAAACCATGGTGCTGGCCATCGCCATCATGGTGAGAAAAGGTATAAAAAAATGAGCCTGCGATGGGCACAAATTCCCGCCCTTGCCGATAATTATATTTATTTTATAATTAATGACAAAGAAAACACCGCGGTGGTGGTCGACCCGGGGGAGGCCGGCGCGGTTATCAATTTTTTAACCACACAGCAATTGACCTTAGAAAAAATCCTTATCACGCATCATCACCATGACCATGTTGGCGGTGTGGTGGCGTTGCAAGAAAAATATCATTGCACCATTTACGCACCGCAATATGATATTGATAAGCGGCGCATACCGCACCTGAATGGTTTGCCGCTGACGGGGCTAAGCGAAGGCGATGGGGTGGATTTGTGGGGGCGGCGCGCCGGCGTTATCGCCCTGGCCGGCCATACCCTGGGGCATGTTGGTTTTTACGTGGCAGAGGAAGCTTGGTTGTTTTGCGGCGATGTTATTTTCTCGCTGGGTTGTGGTTTTTTGTTCGAGGGCGATTTCGCCACGGCCCATGAATCGTTGCAAAAAATAAACGCCCTGCCGCCGGCAACCTTGCTGTTCATGGCGCATGAATATAGCGCGGCCAACATTGCCTTCGCCAAGTGGTTTTGGGGTGATGCGGCATCGCCCATGTTGGCCACGCGTATCGACGACATAAAAAAATTACGCCGCGCAAAAAAACCAACCGTGCCGACCAGGTTAAGCATCGAGCAAGCCACCAACCCATTTTTGCAAATGAATAATGTGGCCGATTTTAAAACCCTGCGCGAAACAAAAAATAATTTTAATGCGACATAAATAATATAATCCTATAGAAAATTATAAAGCAACCATGGCGGAAAATTTGATAAAAGAATTACAAACCATATTGGGCGCGGGCAATGTGCTGGGCGGCGCGGCGGATGCGGCGACGCCTTACCTTACCGATTCTTACGGCCGGCGCGGCGCGGCGACCGCGGTGGTTTTCCCGCGCGATGTGGCAAGTTTAAAATCCTTGGTGGTTTATGCCAACCAGCAAAAATACCAGCTGGTGCCGATGGGTGGCAACACCGGCCGGTCGCAGGGGGCTTTGGTCGATTCGCCTGATGATGTATCAAATAATTTTGGCGCGGCCCATCGCGCAGTGATTGTGGTTTGCATGAAGCATTTTAACAAAATCATGGTCGATGAAAAAAACAATTCGCTGATGGCCGAAAGCGGTGTGGTGCTGGATAATATTCACCAGGCGGCGGGAAAAATTGGCCGGGTTTTTCCGGTCGCCCTGGGGTCGGCGGGGTCGTGCCAAATTGGCGGCGTGTTGTCGACAAATGCTGGCGGTTACAATGTGTTTCGTTACGGCATGGCGCGGCAACATCTGCTCGGCCTGTCGGTGATGTTGGCCAATGGCGCGGTGCTGTCGCAAATGACCGCAACGCGCAAAGACAACAGCGGTTATGACTTGAAGCAATTGTTTTTGGCGGCCGAGGGGACGCTGGGTTTTATTCTTGCCGCCAACCTTGCCCTGGTGCCGCGCGCGCCGCGCCGCGTGGTTGGGTTATTGCCCTGCCGCGATGTGGCGGGGGCGGTTGATGTGTATCATCGTTATCAACATATATTTGGGCCGTTGCTGACCGGTTTTGAATTGATACCCGATGTTGGTCGCGCCCTGTTGGTGGCGCGGGGCAAAAAAATCCCGTCATTTTTTGCTGATAAAAAAAACCAAGCACCATTTTATTTGTTGTTTGAAATTGATAATTTTTTTGACCATAACAATGACGCCATCATCACCGACATGCTGGCGCGCGACATGGCGGCGGATAATATCATCGCCATTGCCCATAATGAAAACGAGGCCCGCGCCCTGTGGGCGGTGCGGGAAGAAATTGTTTGGTCGCTTAACGCGACAACAGCCAATGAAAATAATGCCGGCAATAAAAAACCCCCGCCGGTGGCGCGGCATGATATTGCCCTGCCGCTGTCGGGTTGGGCGGGTGGCGGCGCGGCGGCGATAAATGACGCGGTGGAAAAAATCGTTGCCGGCGCGATACCATTTGTGTTTGGTCATGTGGGCGACGGCAATTTGCATTACCATTTTTTATGCCCAAAAAATATGGCGGCGGCCGATTGGGTGAAATCCATTCCCGCGATTCACGACGCGGTGTATGACGCGGTGGTGGGCATGGGGGGCAGTTTTTCCGCCGAACATGGCATTGGCCGAGAAAAGGTCGCGGCCTGGCGGCGTTACCAATCGCCGCTGGTGCAGGGCATCAGCCGCGACATTAAAAACCTCCTCGACCCGAACAACATCATGAACCCGGGCGTTATTTTTGACGGCGGAGAATAATGACAAATAGTTGAATTTAGAAAAGAATCATTTCATAGGGAAATGATGAGAAAACTTCTTATTACGGGCGCGGGCGCGGATTCAAATTTGCTTCAATCTGAGATAGCCGACATTATGTCGAGCAATACAAACAAAGCAGCAAAAATTTTGCATAGGTTGAGGGATAATCCGACATTTTTATATTTGTTAAGCCCGTCTAACATGGATTATAGCAATTCAAATGCTTTATGGTATAATAGTCATTCAGGTGGGACGGATTTGGGCATTACAACTTTATTAAGTGCTAGTGTTCAAAGAAAAAAATTTAATGAGGTTGTAGAAAAATTCGTTGAGTCACAATCATCAATAGATAAATTTTTATTTGATAATCGCGCATTAAATGATGATAGGTATAAATTATTGGCATGGTATTTTAATTATATTATTTATTATTTTGACCAAGATGATATTAAAAAAAGTTGTGCTGATATTTTTCAAGACAGGATTTCATGGCTGGAGAAGGTTAGCAAAGATGATTTTATTCTAACATTAAATTACACAAGAACCTATGAGCGGGCGGGATTTAAAAATGTTAAGCATTTTTACCATTCCCTGCCAGAATATGGCTTTGATGATTATAAAAAAGATTTAAATGAGCTATGGTCTGATGCCAACAGACGTCTCAACCAGGACAATGTTATGAACGAGCAGACGAGAGATGAGTTTATTAAAATTTTTCTACAAAGAAACCTACAAGGCTTGCTTAATTTTTATAATTGTCACGAAAAGAATATAGTGTTTCAAGATATGATTGGAGTGAATAATTGTAGTGAGATTAATAATTTTTTTATTTTGGGCGTCAGTCATATTACTTGTGCGACAACATTGCATAGATTATTTACTACTAGCTTCCCTTCTGAAGTTGCCAAAGGAAAAACCCTTCATATATGTGCTTTTGATTATGATAATTGCAAAGCAGACTGGGATGCTGTTAAAGAAAAATTCGAACGGCAGGATGATAAAATAATTTTTTATAATAATAGCGACAAGTTAATTGAAAAATATAACGCCGCAGAAACTTAAGCTTTCTCGCGAAGACTCCGCCAAAAAAATTCGACCTGCTGTTGGTTATATTGGTATGAAG
>JASGCL010000025.1 GCA_030054115.1 Hydrotalea sp. | reverse complement strand
TAGCAATACCGGTTCCAGGCCACGGCACTTGATTTTCGGGTCAAGTTTGCTTATCAACGCTGGAAGGAACAATTAAAGCAACAATGACCCGATACCACCCGCAAAAAATCGAATTAAAATGGCAAAAAAATTGGCAAGATAAAAAAGTCTTTGCCACGCAACAACCCGGCACGTCCGGCGCGGCCAAACCAAAATATTACGTGTTGGAAATGTTGCCCTACCCGTCTGGGCAAATCCACATGGGGCATGTGCGCAATTACACATTGGGCGATGTCGTGGCGCGTTACAAACGCACCGCGGGTTTTAATGTCATCCACCCCATGGGGTGGGATTCGTTTGGCCTGCCCGCCGAAAATGCCGCGTTCGATAACGGCGTGCACCCAAAAAAATGGACCTACGAAAACATCGCCACCATGAAATCGGAATTGATGCGGCTTGGGTTTTCTTACGATTGGGATTTGGAATTGGCAACATCTGACCCGGAATACACGCACCAAGAACAAAAGATTTTTTTAAAATTTATCGAGAAAAAAATTGCCTACCAAAAGGAAACCATCGTCAATTGGGACCCGATAGACAATTGCGTGCTGGCCAATGAACAGGTGGTCGACGGCCGTGGTTGGCGGTCGGGCGCGGTGGTCGAGAAAAAAAAATTAAAGGGTTGGTATTTGAACATCACGCGCTACGCCGATGATTTGTTGACATCGCTTGCTGACCTGCCGGCCTGGCCGGAAAAGGTTCGCACCATGCAGGAAAATTGGCTTGGCCGTTCGACCGGCGCGCGGGTGAAATTCCCAATTGTTAATGACAATAATACCCAGCAAGTCGATGAAAAATTTATCGAGGTCTTCTCCACCCGCCCCGACACCCTGTTCGGCATGAGCTTCCTTGCCATTGCCGCCGACCACCCGATAGCAAAAAAAATTGCCGCCGCCAGCGACGATAAAAAATTGCATGATTTTTTATCGGAATGCGCCGCCGGTTCGGTCGCCACCATGGATATCGAAACCATGGAAAAAAAGGGCTACCAATTATCGCTCCAGGTTGCCCACCCGTTCGACGCGACAAAACATTTTCCGGTGTATATCGCCAATTTTGTGTTGATGGATTATGGCACCGGCGCATTGTTTGGTTGTCCGGCGCACGACGCGCGCGACCTGATGTTTGCCAAAAAATATAACCTGGCCATTACACCGGTGGTGCGGCCGAAAAACGCCGGCGATAATTTTTCAATCGGCGACGAACCATTCGTCGACGACGGGGTTATTTTTAACTCCGGTTTTTTAAACGGGCTTGATGTTGAAACCGGCAAAACACGTGCCATCGCCCAATTGGAAAAATTAAACCTCGGCACGGGGGAGGTCAATTGGCGGTTGCGCGATTGGGGTGTGTCGCGCCAACGTTATTGGGGTTGCCCAATACCGGTGGTTTATTGCGACGCCTGCGGCATGGTGCCACTGCCCGAAAATAAATTGCCGGTGCTGTTGCCGGCCGATGCAACCTTTGACAAAATTGGCAACCCGCTTGACCATCACGCCACGTGGAAACAAACCACCTGTCCGACCTGCGGCGGCGCGGCGCGGCGCGAAACCGATACGCTGGATACTTTTTTTCAATCCTCTTGGTATTTTTTACGTTACCTCGACAACCAAAACCACGACCAACCATATGGCAAAGAACGCGCCGATTATTGGATGCCGGTTGACCAATATATCGGCGGCGTCGAACATGCGGTGCTCCACTTGCTCTACGCGCGGTTTTTTACCCGCGCCCTAAAAGATTGCGGTTTTGCCGCGCCGCGCGAACCCTTCCGCGGGCTTTTTACCCAGGGCATGGTGTGCCACGAAACCTATCAAGATAAAAATGGCAAATGGGTCGCGCCAACCGAGGTTGAAAAAAAATC
The DNA here is from genome assembly GCA_030054115.1 of Hydrotalea sp. Classification (NCBI taxonomy): domain Bacteria; kingdom Pseudomonadati; phylum Bacteroidota; class Chitinophagia; order Chitinophagales; family Chitinophagaceae; genus Hydrotalea; species Hydrotalea sp. Next base: position 20,482 of record JASGCL010000025.1, on the reverse strand, counting down.
GGGCAAAGCGTTCCTCATCACCGATGTCACGCCGGTCAAGGTCGGCATGTCGATTAAAATGAGCAAGTCGAAAAAAAATGTCGTCAACCCAAAGGACATTATCGAAAAATATGGTGCCGACACGGCGCGGGTTTTTATCCTTTCCAATTCGCCGCCCGAAAAAGATTTGGAATGGAGCGAGGCCGGCGTGCTCGGTGCCTATCGCTTTCTGGCGCGGCTGTGCCAACTGGTGGCGGATGTGCCGCAAAACCCCGCACCGACAAAAGACGACAAATTGGCAAGCGATTTGCGCGGCATGGCGCATCGTTCGATTATTGCGGCACGCCAAGCTATCGAGACATTTCACTTTAACCTGCTTATTTCGCGCGCCCACGAATTGGCCAACCACATCGATTCCTACCCGCACCAGGACGCAACGAAAAAACAAGCCATCGAGATATTGATACAAATTTTACACCCCGCCGCGCCGCATATCACCGAGGAATTGTGGGAAGAATTGGGGCATAAAGAAATATTGGCAACCAGCCATTTCCCCGAAGCCAACCCCGATTACCTAGCCGTCGAATCGGTTACCATCGCGGTGCAGGTAAAGGGAAAATTGCGCGCCACCCTAAGCCTGCCGCGCGATGTCAGCCAGGCCGATGCCCTGGCCGCGGCGTTGGAATTCGACACGGTCAAAAAATCCCTCGACGGACAAAAACCAAACAAGGTGATATTTGTGCCGAATCGTATTATTAATTTGCTATAAGCGGTAATATGAAAAATATTTTTTTATCCCTCCTGTGTGGTGCCATGTTGCTGGGGCTGACGGCTTGTGGCCTGCGCCCGGCCTACGAACTTGACAAAACCACCGGCAATTTTAAAAACACAATATTGCAAGATATCAGCATCGATAGCATCGCCAGCCGCGAAGGACAAATTTTAATAAACGAATTGGATTACGCTTTCGGCGCAAAGAAAAAATCAACCCCACCGAACAAGGGGTTGCGTGCCACCATCGCCCTAAATGGCACCAACATCGGCGATACCGCCATCGCCAACGTAAACCAAATCGAAGAAGTTGTTGTCGCCGTTCATTTTGTGCTTTATGAAAAATCGTCGGGCAAGGTGCTTGATGAATTCGATATCAGCACCAACAGCACCAATGTTGTCGCCTCGCTGTCTGGCTTTACCCAAAGCGAAGTGCGCAAAAAGAAATTAGAATTTGCCATGAAGAACATCGCGCTTGATGCGCGCAACCGTCTACTGCTTTATCAGCCAGGCAAATAAAGGGGGTAACCATGGCGTCGTTACCAGCTTATAAAGTCAACGATTTTATAAAAAATTTTGCGCGCGATGTCGAAAAAAATTCCTATCGCCTATGGCTTCTTTATGGGCCAGAGGGCGGCCTTTCCGCCGAACGGCAAGATATAATTACAAAATCCATCTGCCCCGATAAAGACCCCTTTCGTTTCAGCCAACTGCCGCAACATGTCATCCTCGACGACCCGGCAAAATTTTTTGATGAAATGTTGGCCATGTCGTTCGACGGCGGCAAACGCTTGGTCGTCATCACCGAGGTTGACGAGCGATTATATGAAAAAGCCCTCGCCGATTTTTTTAAACAACCGGTCGGTGATAATTATTTGCTATTGGTCGCCGGCAATTTGGACAAACGTTCGCAATTGCGCACCATGGTTGAGGGCGCGGGCTTTGCCATCGCCCTGCCGGCTTACCAAGATGACGAAAAAACAATTTTGCAATTGCTGAAGGAGCAATTGGCATTTTATAACGTCCGCATGACAACGGAGGCGCAATATTGGTTGAGCCAACAACTTGGCGGCAATCGGTTGGAAACCAAACAACTCATCGAACAAATCTGTCTTTATGGTATTGGTGGTGAGGAATTAACGCTCGACGCCATTCGACCATTTATTAATGTCAGCCACGAAACGGTCGACAAATTTATCAACGCCGTCTTGACCAAGGATTCTGCGCGGGTTGTCGAGCTACAGGATAAATTGCGCACCGAAAAAATCGAACCCATCCAACTTATCCGCCGCATGATGATAGAATTAAACCGCTTGCAAAATATCCACGATGAGGTTGCGGGTGGCGGCAACCTTGATAGCGTTATCGAACGGCTGGTGCCATTTTTTAAAAATCGCCCGATAGTCAGAAAAGCCGTCACCAGTTTTCGCCGCGATAAATTATCTTTCTGGCGCGGTAAATTGTTGCAGTTGGAGGATCAAACCAAATCTTCCCTGCCCGGCCATTTGCTGACCGAGCGATTTTTTTTACAACTCAGCAAAAGCCGTTACTAAAAATTTACAACCAACCCATCACCAGCGGGATAACTTCATTCGCCCCCTGGTATGTTAATTTCGCGGCGATATAAATAACCACGGCGAGGCCGGCGTAACCTATAACTGGGTATTTTTTTAACAACGAGGCTATCATGGTCGCGACCGTCGCCATTAAAACAATCGACAGGCCAAGACCGAATGCCATAATAATTGGGTGCTCCCGCGACGCGCCGGCCACCGCCAAGACATTATCAAGCGACATGGAAATATCGGCCAGGGTAATCTGCCACAATGCGCTGGCAAATGACTTTTTCCCTTTTGCCGCGGTTTGTTTTTTTACAACATGATTTTTTTTCGGCAAGGGGTGATCCTCGCCCCGCAAATCGCCCCACATTTTATAGGAAACATAAAGCAACAACACCCCGCCTATCAACAACATGCCGGGAATTTTTAACAGCTCGATGGCAATGCCAGCAAACAACAAGCGGAATAGGGTCGCCAAAACAATCCCGATGGCGATGGCTTTTTTGCGGTTTTTTGGTGATAATGACGCCGCCGCCAAGCCAACAATCAGCCCATTATCCGCGCTCAACACCAAGTCAATCAAGACCACGCTGACAAACGCCAGCACCTCGGGTGATAAAAAATGTTCCATCGATGTTATTCTTAGACAATTTTTATTTTTTTTACAACTATTTTTTTTCCAACAGATTGGTGATGATGCCTTGCCAGGTTCTTATTTCCTGTTCAGAAAAATTGGCACGGCTTATCATCTGCACAATATTGCGCGACAGCGATGGTTTCATCGGCGCGGATTTAAAAAAACCATTTTCTTCCAACGCCGCCAACAGGCGGTTGATAAAATAATCGCGGCTTTCGACCGATGCCGTGTCGGTGAAGGCCGGCCGCGATTCCTGCAATCGGCCGTCATGCAATTGCGCCCAAGCATAACAAAACAACAACACACTGCCCGCCAGGTTAAGCGAGGGGAATTCAGGGTTGGTCGGGAATTCCAAAATGTGATTGGCATGGATAATATCGTCGTTGGTCAGGCCGGTGCGTTCCGGGCCGAACATCACCGCCACGCGGTCGCCGCGCGCCGTGGCCTGTTGCATCGCCCGCAATGATTCGCCCGGGCTTAAAACGCCTATCGCTTGGTCGCGCGGCCGGGCGGATGTCGCCACGATATAATGAAAATTTTTTAACGCCGGTTTCAAACTATCAAACACTTGTGCCTTGGGGAAAATTACATCGCTCGCCCCCGAACTTGCGCTAATCGCCTCGACCGATGGAAACTCGTCGCGCGGCGCCACCACCATCATGTCGGTAAAACCAAAATTCAACATCGCGCGGCTGGCCATGCCGATATTTTCCGGCAATTGCGGGCGCACCAAAATAATGGTGGGGTTGGTCATTGTCGCGCTATTGTTTATTGTTTCATTAAATAATAGCGATAGGCATCGGTCAGTGCCGATTCAGACGCGGCAATGATGTTCGACGACACGCCAACCGTCGTCCAATTTTTTTGCCCATCGGTCGATTCAATCATAACGCGGGTCAGGGCCGCCGTGCCCTGGTATTCTTGGCTGGGCGGGATAATCCGCACCTTGTAATCGACCAATTGCACGCCGGCCAGTTGCGGAAAATGCTCGACCAACGCTTGGCGCATCGCCGCGTCCAGCGCATTGACCGGCCCATTGCCCACGGCTTCCTTGACAATTTTTTTACCATCGACGCTGATGGTCGCGCTGGCCGTGGTGTGGCTTTCGCCATCTTGATTTTGATAATTAATATCGCAAGAGCTCAAGGAAAAAAATTCGTTCATCTGGCGCAGGTGCCGTTTGATAAAAATATCCAGGCTTGCCTCCGCGCCGTCAAAACTCAAGCCATTAAATTCGGCATCCTTGATATTGGCCAGCAGGAGGTTTTCCTCCTCCGAGGGCAGAGTCAAATGCAATTGTTGCAAATGCCACCGCAGGTTCGATTTGCCCGATTGGTCAGACATCACCATCACCCGTTCGTTGCCGACCGATTCGGGCGAAATATGTTCGTAGGACGCCGCGTCCTTCATCACCGCCGCGCCATGCAAACCACCCTTGTGGGCAAAGGCATTGGTGCCGACGAATGGCAAATGCGGGTTCGGCGCGCGCGCCAATAATTCGTCAAGTTGCCGCGACACGCGGGTCAGCAAATGCAAGTTATGTTGCGCCGGCCCAATATCCATTTTCATTTTAAAATGCAAATCGGCCATCAGCGATAAAATGTTGGCGTTGCCACAACGCTCGCCCAGGCCGTTCAGTGTGCCCTGCACCTGGCGCACGCCCAACCGCACCGCCGCCAAACTATTGGCGACGGCGCAATCGCCGTCGTTATGGGCGTGGATGCCGATTTTTGTCAGGTCAAATTTTTTGCCGACCGCGCTGATAATTTTTTCAATATCATGCGGCAACATGGCGCCGCGCGTGTCGCACAACACCACCCACCGCGCACCGGCGTCAAGCGCGGTGGCAATAACCCTCATTGCATATTCTTCGTTCGATAAAAAACCATCAAAAAAATGTTCGGCGTCCAGCATGATTTCCGACTTTTTATTGGCCAATAATAATTTAATCGATGACTGAATCATCGCCAGGTTTTCATCAAGCGTGATACCCATAAGCTGTTCGATTTGTTTGTCCCACGATTTCGCCACGAGGCAGGCATGACCCGCGCGGCTGTTGATGGTGGCGCGCAGGCCCGGGTCGTTGTCGGCCGATACGCCGGCACGGCGCGTCATGCCAAAGGCCACCAAGGAGCTGTTTTTTAACACCGGCGGTTTGGCAAATAATTCATCGTCGGTTGGGTTGGCGCCGGGAAATCCGCCCTCGATATAATCCACGGCCAATTCATCGAGCATGCCAGCGATAAGCATTTTATCATGCAGGGTAAAATTCACCCCTTGGGTTTGCGCGCCATCACGCAGGGTGGTATCAAAAATATAAACCCGTTTATCGCTGTTGGTCATTATCAATTGTTAACAGAAAAATAAAATTGTCGCAAGGTTGCTATCAATCTCGCCAAATATCCTCTTTGTGCCAATTGTCTGCAAAACCAGCTTGTTTTATATTAATAATATGATTCTTAGGAAATTTATCTATTTGCTCTTTTAATCGTTTTGGCCATTCTGTTGTAGGATTTATTTTTCTTAATAAATATTGCATGATGGTCAATGTCGCATATATTTTATTGCACGCATCATGGTCTTTTCTTAAATGGCTTAACAGGCGCAAATTTTGAGGTATTCGAGGTCTTATATTTTGCGCTATATTCCATAATCTATCATGGTGCGCACATATATTCCTGATATCATTTATATTTGCTAGCCAATTTTGAAATGTCTTTGCTGTTGTGTTGTATTCTTTTACTATTATATCTTTATATTTAGGCTTTAGGTTAGAAAAAAAATGAGATAATAAGCCAAAATCCCATAACTCTATTGCCATCCAAATAGGCAACTTATTATATGTTGCTGTCGCTTGTTTAAGCCATTCTTGTCTTGGATTTTTATGACGCTTGCTAAAATATTCTAACCACTCCTTTTGCTTATCCGAGCTACTAAATATATTATCTTCTAAATAAGAAAAAGGACGCTCTTCTCCTAAAACTATCGCTATATCAACCCTAAGGGCAATTTCTATCCTCTCGATAGCGTCCAAAACAATTAGTCGTAATTTCTTATCAAATTCATACAGGCTAACAACATCAGAAAAATTAATATTGGTTTCAAATTTTTCACTATCCGCGCAACGAAAAACATTCCAATAACCGCTTAATCTATAATACCCAATAGATTTTAAACGTTGTTTCGCTTCTTGCTCATCCGCAATAACCATGCCCCGCAACTTAATAAGATTTAATTGTTCTTCAACGGATAAATATGGCTTTCCATAATCCTGCAAAGACATGATAATTATAAATAAATCAGGGGATAAAAAAACGCCACCCCCCGTATAGACTATACAATCCATACCGCGGGGGTGGGAATAACATCGTCAAGCTAGGACAATTTAATAAACTTGTCAATAAATATTATATGGCTGTCAGCTCGCCGCGATAAACCAAGCTAGCCGGCCCGGTCATGGCCACGGCGTTGCGCGCTGTTTGGTCGGCGAAGGCCAATTGCAACGTCCCGCCATCCATCTGCATCGTTACGCCCGCGCCAGCCCCATCAATTTTTTTCAGGCGATGCAACGCCAAAAACGCCGCCACCGCGCCGGAGCCGCAGGCCAAGGTTGCCCCCGCGCCGCGTTCCCACACGCGCAGGCGAAATTTATTTTTATCGGCCGTCGCCGACAAAAATTCCACGTTGGTGCGTGCTGGAAATAATGGGTGATGCTCTATCGCGCGGCCAATTTTTTCAATCGCCACCTCGTCGGCATTTTTTACCAACAACACACAATGCGGGTTGCCAACATTAATCGCCAGCGGCGACGCCAGCGGTTGAAACCCATGGGTTTTAAAAACATCATCCAGCGGCAAGCTCATTGTGTCGCATTGACGCGCCAAGGGAATTTTTTGCCATTCGTAATTACCGCCGCGCATTTCGACCATCACCAAACCATTGTCCAACAACACCGCCGGCAAAACAACGCCGTTGCTGTCGATGGTAATATTTTTTTTATTTTTTTCCTTGGCGATAAATTGCGCCACGCAACGCGCCGCATTGCCGCAGGTTTCGGCAAACGACCCATCGCTGTTGGCAATCACCATCGTCACGTCGGCTTTTTCATCTTTAGGATTTTTTAAAATAACAATTTGGTCGCACCCAATGCCGCGGTGGCGGTCGCCGATATGCGCCAGCACCGCCGGCGACAACGTGGCCAACCCCGCATCGCGCCGCGCATCCAGCAGAACAAAATCATTGCCCAGGCCGTGCATTTTGATAAAGGGTATCTTGCCGCTCATAAGAAAAAAAATAATCGCAAAATTTATTCGGTGGTCAGGCCGTCGTAAAAATCATGCCCCTGATGGTCGATGACAACAAACGCCGGTAAATTTTTCACCGTGATTTTTCGCACCGCCTCCATCCCGAATTCTTCGTAATCGATAACCTCGACCTTGGTGATGCAATCGCGCCCCAACTTGGCGGCCGGCCCGCCGATAGACCCCAAATAAAAACCACCATATTTTTTGCAAGCCTGGGCGACAACCTTCGACCGGTTGCCCTTGGCCAACATCACCAACGACGCACCGTGTTTTTGAAATTCCTCGACATACCCATCCATCCGCCCGGCGGTTGTCGGGCCAAACGACCCCGAGGCAAACCCCTCGGGCGTTTTTGCCGGCCCGGCGTAATAAATCGGGTGGTCTTTTAAATAATCGGGCAGTTTGCCGGTTTCTTTCAACCGCGCCAATAATTTTTGATGCGCCAAATCGCGCGCCACCACTATCGTGCCGCTTAAGCTGACCCGCGTCTTCACCGAACATTGCCGCAGGTCGCTCAAGATTTTTTCCATCGGCTGGTTAAGGTTAATCTCAACCGCCCTATCCAACAATTTATTTTCATCGACATGGGGTAAAAATTTCGCCGGGTCCTTGCATAACTCCTCCAACCACACGCCGTCGCGGTCGATGCGCGCCAAGGCCTGGCGGTCGGCCGAACAGCTAACCGCTAGCGCAATCGGCAAAGACGCGCCATGCCGTGGCAGGCGTATGACCCGCGCCTCGACACAAAAATACTTGCCACCAAATTGCGCGCCTATCCCTAGGCCTTGCGTTATCTTAAAAACTTTTTCCTCCAAATCCTTGTCGCGAAATGGCCGCGCGTCATCGCCGCCATGGGTCGGCAAATTATCAAGATAACGGCATGACGCCAACTTCACCGCCTTGACCGCCATCTCGGCCGAGGTGCCACCAATCACCACCGCCAGGTGATAGGGCGGGCAGGCCGATGTGCCCAGCTCACGCAATTTGGCGGTGATAAATGCCAATAGCTTTTCTTCATCAAGCAACGACGGCGGCGGTTGATAAAAAAAAGTTTTGTTGGCCGACCCGCCGCCCTTGGCAATGAACAAAAATTCGTAATTACCCGCCGGCCCATCGGCCGCAATCTCGATTTGCGCCGGCAAGTTATTTTTGGTGTTAACCTCTTTAAAACTTTGCAATGGCGACATCTGCGAATAACGCAAATTATATTCCTGGTAACAATCAAAAATTCCCTTGGCCACCGCCTCGCGGTCATCGCCGCCAAATTTATTGCCGGTGGTCATGATACGTCGCCCCTTGTTGCCAATCACAATGGCGGTGCCAGTGTCTTGGCACATCGGGAAAATGCCGCCCGACGCAATGTTGTAATTTTTTAAAAGCTCCAACGCGACATATTTATCATTCGGGCTGGCCTCGTTGTCTTTTAAAATATCGGCCAGCAGGGACAGATGCCCGTCGCGCACAAAAAAATTCATATCGTGAAAGGCACGCTTCGCCAGTTGCGATAACGTATCCTCCGCCACCAACAACATATCCTCGCCGCGAAATTGTTCGACGCTCGGTGCCGGCAAATCCAATTTGGTTAAGGGCACGCCGTCAAACGGTCGGCAATGCAGGTCAAGAACATTGGACATTTTTATTTTTCTTGTTGTTCGCGGAATGCCGCCAACGATACGACGTTGCTTTTTTCTTTGTCGTTTTCTTTTTCCGGCTCCAGTCGATTTTGCCTTTTGTCGTCGACGAATTTGTCATTCGATTGTTCGGGGGCGACGCTGGTTAATAATTGCACATTGTCGTCGTCTTTGTTGTCACGCGGCGATTTATCCTCGCGGTCGTCAAACCGCAACATAAAATTAACCGCCGGGTCAGAAAATTGAATGATAGCATCATATGGTATGGTGATGGCGGCCGGCGTTTTGCCAAAACTTAACACCACCGAAAAATCGGATTCGCGCACCGTCAGATTCCAAAATTGATATTGTAGCACGATGGTCATTTCTTCGGGGTATTGATTTTTTAGGTAAGACGGCACGACAACCCCCTTGGCCGTGGTTGAAAAAGTAATATAAAAATGGTGCGGGCTTGGGATTTCGGTCGCGCCCGGGTTTTGCGCCAACAATTTTGATAACACCGCGGGAATAACCGCGCGCAACTGCCCGGTCACAATCGCGTCGTAATCTATCGTCATATCGGTTTTGTCGGTCATGATTCTTTATGCTTCCTTAAGCAATTTTCATGCTATGGTTTGTCAATAATTACGTCCCTACTATATTCTAAAAAATCATTCCACCAGTGCCACATCGCGCACCGCGCCGGTCGCGGCCGATGTTGTCATGGCGGCGTAGGCGCGTAACGCCGGCGATACCTTCCGCACCCGTTGTTCGCGCGGGGTGAAGGCGGCGCGACCACGTTGCTTCTCCGCCATTTTTCTTTTTTCAATTTCTTCGGCCGGCACATTAAGGGTCATCTGTCTTTTGGGAATATCTATCACAATCTCATCACCGGTTTCGACCAATGCCAACAAACCGCCGGCCGCCGCCTCGGGCGAGACATGGCCGATGGAAAGGCCGGACGTGCCGCCCGAAAACCGCCCGTCGGTTACCAACGCGCAGGCCTTGCCCAACCCCATCGATTTCAAATAACTGGTCGGGTAAAGCATTTCCTGCATGCCCGGGCCACCCTTTGGCCCCTCGTAACGGATAACCACCACATCGCCGGCAACAATGTCTTTGTTCAAAATCGCCTTGCAGGCCGAATCCTGGCTTTCATAAATTTTTGCCGGCCCGCGAAAGGTTAAAATATGTTCATCGACGCCGGCGGTTTTGACAATCGATCCCTCGGGGGCAAGGTTGCCATAAAGCACCGCCAGCCCGCCGTCTTTGTTATAGGCATTCTCGACCGTGCGGATGCAACCATTTTTGCGGTCTTTGTCCAATTCGGGGTATTGGCGGTTTTGTGAAAAGGCCTCGGTGGTTCGCACCCCGCCCGGCGCGGCGGCGTAAAATTCCAACACCTCGGGTTGGTTGCTCTCCATAATATCCCAATGGTGCAACGCCTCCTGCAGGCTCTTGCTATGGACGGTCGGCAAATAATTATGGATAAGCCCGCCGCGATTCAGTTCACCCAAAATACCCATAATGCCGCCGGCGCGGTGCACATCCTCCATATGGTAAAGCGCAGTCGCCGGCGAGACCTTACAAATGGTTGGAATTTTTTTTGACAGGCGGTCGATATCCTGCATCGTGAAATTACATTCGGCCTCGCGCGCAATGGCCAACAGGTGGAGCACCGTGTTGGTCGAACCACCCATCGCAATATCCAACGCCATGGCATTTTCAAATGCCTCAAAATTGGCAATCGCCCTCGGCAGAACATTGCTGTTTTCTTTTTGATAATACTCAGTGCATAATTCGACGATTCTTTTCCCCGCAGACAAAAATAATTTTTTGCGCAGGGCGTGGGTCGCCAGCAGAGAGCCATTACCCGGGAGGGAAAGCCCCAAGGCCTCGGTCAGGCAATTCATGCTGTTGGCGGTGAACATGCCCGAACAACTGCCACAGGTGGGGCAGGCCGAACGTTCGATGGCCGTTACCTCATCATCCGACAAATTGCTATTGGTGGCCTCGACTATCGCATCGACCAAATCGACCTTGCGCACCGTGCCATCGCCATTTTTGGCCAAATGCCCGGTGGTTTTATTCCAATTGACCTTGCCGGCCTCCATCGGGCCGCCCGAGACAAAAATCACCGGTATGTTAATCCGCATCGCCGCCATCAACATGCCGGGGGTAATTTTATCGCAATTGGAAATACAAACCATCGCGTCGGCGCAGTGGGCATTGACCATGTATTCGACCGAATCGGCAATTAATTCGCGCGATGGCAGGCTATAGAGCATGCCATCGTGCCCCATGGCAATGCCGTCATCGACCGCGATGGTGTTAAATTCCTTGGCAACGCCGCCGTGTTTTTCAATTTCACGCGCCACCATCTGGCCCAAATCTTTCAAATGCACGTGGCCTGGCACAAATTGCGTGAATGAATTAACAACTGCAATAATCGGTTTGCCAAAATCGCCGTCTTTCATCCCCGTGGCACGCCACAATCCACGCGCCCCCGCCATGTTACGCCCGTGGGTGGTGGTGTGGGAACGAAGTTTGGGCATAAGGTAATAAAAAAAAGTTTGTTTTGATATTTTCTGGTGGCACTGACGCGCCGACCAATGGAATTGCTAATGATAGAACCATTATATTGGATTTATTGCGGTTTTTCAAGCAGATGCTGGTTACCTGCGCGATTATACCGCAAAAGACATGGTAAAAAGCAACCTGCCCCGCCTGCGTCCCCTTTGACGGCCGCCTTATAGTTGGGGGTTGCCCCGACGCTTGTTCGCAATAATAATGATTTTGCCCACCGCAAGGGGTTGCCTTAAACGCGCCGGAAAATCATCCACCGCGCATCGGAGAAAATAAAAAATATCGCAAGCCACCACGACAACCAGCTTATCCCCAACTTTGGCTTTAAATGACAACTAAGCTGGGTAGAAAAATATAAAAAAAATCCAAGTAAATCAACGAAAATCGCCTCGGATAAGAATTTTATTCACCGCTATATTTTATTCTTTATTGAATAATATTCTTTACAGAATAAATTCGATTTGCTATACAGAAATTGGAGTTTTCGGGAAACAAATCATCGCTACAAGTTTTTGGGCGGATGCTGTTGGGTTGGTTTGGAAAATAAATAGTAGTTTATTTAATAATTTATTAACAACCAAAGTTTTTCTAGAAGGTATAACATGGTAAAAAAATCACTCGCGGCCATCGGCAACCTTGTCGATGACGAATCCGCTCACCCCATCGACAAACATGTTGGCGAACGCATCCGTTTAAGACGGAAAATGTTGCGCTTAACCCAAACCGACTTGGCCGAATTGCTCGGTATCAGTTTTCAACAGGTGCAAAAATACGAACGTGGTAGCAACCGCATCGGCTGTTCGCGGCTTTATGAATTGTCGCTTATTTTGCAAACCCCTATCGATTTCTTTTTCCAAGATATTACCGGCGATATAAAAAAATTGTTCGTCGATTTGATTCCAAAAAAGGCGAGCGGCATGGCCGACAATTCATCGGCCGAGGACGGCGATACATCAGCGGAAAGCACCATGACCAGCGACGAAAGTTTTGCCAAGGATCCCTTCAAACGCAAAGATGTGTTGGAATTGATTGTTGCCTATAACAAAATCAACGACGACGAACAAAAAAAATTGTTCCTCGACCTGGCAAAGAACTTTACCAAAAAGTAAGCACGCCGGCGCGTTATTCTTTTCCACAATTTTGTGCAAAAGAATAATTTCGCTTTCTGCTCATTTGGCTTGATTTTTTCCCTTGGTTTGATATAAAAAGGCCAGGAAAAAAATCATGAAGGTTTATTACGATAAAGATTGCGACCCCAATATCATTAAGGGGAAAAAAGTGGCGATTGTCGGCTATGGCTCGCAAGGTCACGCCCACGCATTGAATTTAAAGGATTCTGGCGTCAAGGAAATAAAAGTCGCGCTACGCGCCAACTCACCCAGCCGTAAAAAGGCCGAGGCCGAAGGCTTGGAATGCGCCACCCCGGCGGAGGCCGCAAAATGGGCCGATGTTATCATGATGCTGGCGCCCGATGAATTACAGGCCGATATTTTCAACAACGATATCGCGCCAAATATAAAAAAAGGCGCGGCGTTGTTTTTTGCCCATGGGCTTAACATCCATTTTAATCTTATCGAACCATCGAAAGATATCGACGTGCTGATGGTCGCGCCGAAAGGGCCTGGCCACACGGTGCGCAACGAATTTAAACGCGGTGCAGGTGTGCCATGTTTGGTCGCGGTGCACCAAGACGCCGGCGCAAAGGGTCAAGCCGGCAATGTTGGGGCGAAGGAACTCGCCCTGTCCTATGCCTCGGCGATTGGCGGTGGTCGGGTTGGTATTATCGAAACATCATTCCGCGAGGAATGCGAAACCGATTTATTCGGCGAACAAACCGTGCTGTGCGGTGGTTTGGTGTCGCTCATCCGCGCTGGGTTTGAAACATTGGTCGAGGCCGGGTACGCGCCGGAAATGGCCTATTTTGAATGTTTGCACGAGGTCAAGTTGATTGTTGATTTGGTTTACGAGGGCGGGTTGGCCAATATGTTTTACAGCGTTTCCAACACGGCCGAATATGGTGCCTATGTCACCGGGCCGCGTTTGATAACCGAAGAAACCAAAAAAGAAATGAAAAAAGTATTGACCGAAATTCAAGACGGCAAATTCACCCGCGATTGGATGTTGGAAAACAAGGTCAATCAAACCAGTTTCAAAACCATCCGCCGCAATTTGGCCGCCCACCCGATAGAGGACGTTGGCGAAAAATTACGCACCATGATGCCATGGATAACCAAAAACAAATTGGTCGATAAGGCTAAGAATTAAGTCGAAAAAAAATAGGGGACAATATGAGAAGATTTTTAATTCTTCTTGCTTTTATGCCATCTTTCGCGATGGCAAGCTTCTACACCGGTAATGATTTATGGCAATTTATCAATGCCGATAAATCGGATTTTGTCGACCTAAGCGTCGGGCAAGGATATATAGCGGGCGTGGTTGATGAAAGCGACCATAAGTATTTTTGCGTGCCTGATGGCGTTAATGCCGGGCAAATAAGGGATATGATAAAAAAATATTTAGAAAACAACCCAGCGATTCGTCATCTGCCCGCCAATCAACTAATAACCATTGGCTTAAAGAAAGTTTGGCCATGCCACAAACGATGGTGGCAATGGCAGTGGTTATTTCTTCTTGGCGGCTTTTTTGACGGCCGGTTTTTTGGCTGACGCCTTCTTTTCAGAATCCTTTGCGGCCGCCTTGCTTGCCTTGGCCGATTTTTCTTCGGCTTTTTCTTCTTTGGCGTCGGCCTTGGCTTTTTGCTCGGCTTCCTTCATTTCCTGTTTGGCCAATTTTGCCTTTTCGGCGGCCAATTTTTTCTCGGCCTTTAATTGCGTGGCCATTTCGGTCTTGCTGAGTTTTCTATCCTCGACCGACGGCGCGGCGGCAATCACCACATCATCGGCGTTTTTAACAACCTGCACCATTACGGTGGCCAACACATCGGCGTGGAAACGTAATTTGACTTCGTGTTCGCCAATATCCTTAATCGCCTTGCCAATCAAAACGCTGGAGCGTTCGACGACATGACCCTTGGTCGATAGGCTTTCGGCGATATCGCGCGCGCTGACCGAACCATAAAGCTGACCGGTTTCCGACGCGGCGCGAACGATTTTAATTTTTGCACCATCGACCTTCTTCATCAATTTTTCGGCTTCGATGCGTTTTTCTTCGTTGGCCGCTTCGTATTTTTTCTTTTCGGCTTCGAATGTTTTTTTATTTTCATCGTTGGCGCGCAATGCCTTGCCCATCGGCAATAAATAATTACGCGCGTAACCTGGCGCGACCTTGGCGACATCGCCCAATGAACCCAAGCCTTCAATCCGTTCTAACAAAATAACTTCGACCGACATGATTTTTTCTCCAAATTTTATTTTACCAAGTTTATTTCACCAAATAGGGCAACAGGGCAAGAAACCTTGCGCGTTTAATCGCGTTCGATAATTGCCGTTGTTTTTTTTGTGATACGTTTGAAATACGGCTGGGCGTCATGCGACCCTTCTCCGAAATGTAACGAGACAACAACCGCACATCCTTGTAATCGATAACCGGTGCGCCGGGCCGCGAAAATGGGCAACCGCCGCGACCCATCGGCCGTGGTGCCATTGGAATAGCTGATTTTTTTCTTATTTCTCGCGCCATGGTTTTTTCTCCCGTTTTTCATATTTGTCGTTTTTATCGTTGTCGGTTGATTCTTCTTCCTCGACCGGTTTCATTTGGATCGATTCCTCGGTCGGCAAATCATCGGTAACGATGGTCATGTAACGGAGGACATCGTCGTTAAGGCGCATTTGCCGTTCCATTTCGTCCTTATGCTTGCTGTCGGCCGAATAATTAATCATGATATAATGGGCGTGGCTGTTTTTTTTGATAAGGTAGGCCAATGGTTTCAACCCCCAATATTCCTCGCGTGAGATTTTGCCCGCGGTCTTATCGCTTTTGATAAAATCCGCCAATTTGGTCGAAAGTGTTTTGACCTGCGCCGGTGTTTTATCTTGGCGGATAAGCACCACGGTTTCGTAATAAGCCATCGCTTCGTTTCTCCTTATGGTTATAAAGAGCATCAATCATTATCGATGCCCAAAGAGATTGTTAAAATTTTTTTGTCCAAGATGTTTTTAAAAAACATCCCGTCCACCTGTTCTGCCTAGCCCAAAGGATGGCGGTTGTCAAATGGAATCTTGGTAAAATAGATTTTTTACCGGCCGCCGAATCGTTGCGTCATGCGCATGAGGAAATCGCTGATGCGATGTTGGTTTTGCGCAATGCCCGGGATATGACCAAAGTAACGTTCGCGCGCAATCAACATGCAGGGCGTAATCAGCAGGGTAAAGGGCGTGGCGAAAATCATGCCGAAGGCGATGGCGGTGGCCAAGCCAACCCATAATTGCGACGACGGGCCGCCAATATCTATCGCGCGGTG
Organism: Hydrotalea sp.; assembly: GCA_030054115.1. Lineage (NCBI taxonomy): Bacteria > Pseudomonadati > Bacteroidota > Chitinophagia > Chitinophagales > Chitinophagaceae > Hydrotalea > Hydrotalea sp. The sequence goes on along the minus strand of JASGCL010000025.1, from coordinate 4,616 downwards.
GACGAAATCGATATTGATGGCAAACACCACCGGCAACAGGCCAAGCACGGTGCAGAGCGAGGTTAAAAACACCGGCCGCAGACGTTGCGCACCGGCGAGGATGATAGCCTCAAGCGGCGCAACCCCCGCGTGGCGATGGTGGTCGTAGGTATCGATAAGCACAATATTGTTATTGACGATAATGCCCGCCAGCGAAATAATGCCAAGGCCGGTCATGACAACGCTAAAGGCCTGTTGCATAATCATCAAACCAATCAGCACGCCAGCGGTCGACATGATAACCGCGGTCAAGATAAATAGACAGGTCGAGAAGCTGTTAAATTCAAGCAACATAATGCCGGCAATCATGAATATCGCCACCGAAAAGGCCGATAGCAAAAAGACCTGCGACTCCCGCTGGTTTTCTTGGTCGCCGGTAAAGCGGTAGGTCACACCGGCCGGTAGGTTTTTCTTTAACCAAGCATCGGTATTTTTTATTTCATTGCCGGGCACGACGCCGGGTTTAACATTGGCAACGACGACGTGGGTGTTTTTCTGGTCGGTGCGGTTGACCGTGCCCTCGTCCAATGTGGCTTGGCGTTTAACAAAATACGAAAGCGGCACCGGCCCTTTTTGCGTGTTGGCCTTTATCCGGTCAAGGCCTGACAGGCCGCGATAAGCCTCGGGGTAGCGGACAATAACCGCCACCTGCTTCTTGCTATCGTTGGTTGTGATGCTCCCTATCCGCACCCCCTGGGTCACCAATTGGACGAAGGTGCCGATAAGTTGCACGTTCGCGCCATATTGCGCCGCGGCCTGGCGGTCGACCTGCACCTCCCAATTAATTGACGGCGGCGGCAAGTCATTGGAAACCTCTATCAGGTTGGGATTGCTTTGCATCTCCTGGGCGACTTTTATTGTCGCGTTGCGCAAAATTTCAGGGTCGTCACTATAGAGTTCTAAGTCGATGGGTTTTGCCGCCTTCGGCCCGGTTTGTTCTTGCTTGGTGCGAACCAAAATGCCGGGGATGGTGTTGGTGGCTTGCAACAACCGGTCAATAATAAATTGCGCGCGTGGCCGGGTTCGCCAATTCTTCATCTCCACCACGACCTCGCCAATTTTATCGATATCGTCGCCCTCTTGCTGGCGTTGGCCAATCAAGCTGTTGACCACTTGGATGCCGCCATATTTATTTTTGTAATCCAACACCTTGGCCTCGACCTCCTTCACCAAGCCAATTTTATCCTGAACCGACAGGTTGCCGCGCGCCGACACGGTGAGGCTGAATTGTTCGGGCTCGGTGTTGGGGAAGAAATCCATCCCCTTGTTAAATTTGCCATAGAGCACAAAAACCAACATCAACAATGCGACCGATGTAACAATCGACGTGACCGGCCGTTTGATAACAGCGCGCAGGGCCGAAACATAAAGTTGGTGCGGTTTATCCTCGGGCATTTCTTCCTTCATCTCGCCCAACTGCAGTTTTTCTTTTTCTAACTCGACCTTTTCCTCGGCGGCTATCTTCGCGCGATATGATTCGCGGCGCGTGTAATAAGACAACCCCACCGCGCCAATCACCAACGCCAATAACACGCCGACCACCTTTAACAACAGCCCACCCACCACCGCCAAAATAAACAGCAAGCCAACATAAACAAATATCCGTTTTACCTTATCCAATTCGGTGCCCAGCACCGGCAAGAACAGCAGGGCAAAAATCAACGACGCGCCCAACACCGCAATAAGGGTCAGCGGCAAGTAACGCATAAATTGGCCAACGATACCCGGCCAAAACAACAGCGGCAAGAACACGACAATTTTTGCCAGGGTCGCGGTCATAATCGGGAATGCCATGCGGGTCGAGGCCTCGCGGTAGGCTAATTTTTTTGACATCCCCTCCTGCATCCGCCGCGCCGCATATTCGCAAACAATAATCGCGTCATCGACCAACATGCCAACCGATAAAATCAGCGCGAACAGCACCACGACGTTTATCGTTAAACCGGTTAAGTAAATCGCCAAAATACCGCCAAGGAAAGACCCGGGCACCGATATCCCGACCAAAATACCACTGCGCAACCCGAGGAAGCCCATCACCACCGCCACCACCAACAACACCGCCACCACCACGTTGTTGGTCAAGTCATTTAACAAATCCTTAATGGGAACCGATTTGTCGCCCTCGACCTCTATTTGCAGGTTTAAACCATCGGGCGATGTTTTTTGTGCCACCTCCACGACCTTCTTCACCTTGGCAATGGTATCGAGCATGTTTTCGCCTATCCGCTTCACCACCTGGATGGTCAGCGATGACTGGCCATTGGTGAAAGATGCCGATGTTGAATCGACAAAATTATAACGCACATCGGCGATATCTTTCAATGTAACCACGCGGTCGCCGATGGTTTTCACCGGCAGGCTGTATAATTCCTGCGCGTTCGACATCAGGCCTGGAACCTTCACCGCGTAACTGCCACTGCCCTCTGACATCGTGCCGGCGGCAATCAACAGGTTTGATTGCGCCAGCGATTGCAACAATTGGTCGGCGCGAAGATTAAATTGTTCCATCTTATTCGGCGACATCAAAATCTCAACCTGCTTATCGCGGTCGCCGATAATGTCGGCCGACAAAACCTCGGGGATGGATTGCAGGGCGTCCTGTAATTTTTCGGCGGCTTGTAATTTTACACGTTGGTCGGCATCGCCATAGAGCAATATCGAAATCACCGGAAACAGGCTGAGGTTGATTTCTTTAATGGTCGGCTGAATCGGTTGCCCATTGTTCGAGGGAAAAACGGCCTGCGCGCTGTTGACCGCCTCGCGCACATCCGCCAGGGCCTTTTTTGAATCGAAGCCGGCGTTAAATTCTATCTGAACATTTGCGCCGCCCAAAAAACCAGAGGATTTAATATTCTTGATACCATCGATGCCACGCAATCGCTCCTCCATCGGTTTGACCAACAACGCCACGGCGTCAGACGGGCTGACCCCCGGGAATGGCACGACGACATACATCGTCGGGATTTGAATATCGGGCGTTGATTCCTTCGGGATTGTCCAAAGGGCAAACATACCAAAGCCAAGCAAAAACGCCAGGGTCGCCAGCACCAGTCGCGATTTGTTTTGTGCCTGCGAGACAATACTCATCGGTCGCCTTTAGTTGCCTTGGTTGTTTTTATACACTGGGTTGATGATTTGCCCATTGCTGACAAAGGCTTGCCCATCGCTCAACAGGGTTATTTTCGCCGGCAAGCCGCTGACCCACATGGAGGTTGCGTCCTGCGCCAAAACCGTGACCGGCGCGAACATCACCTTGTTGCCCTCGCCCAATATCTTAATGCCGAGCAAGCCCTCATCGCTCAAGGAAAGCGAGGTTGGCGGAATGCGGTAGGCCTTGGTCGTGGGCAGGGTGATGGCGACCGAGGCCGGCACCTGCCCCTTCATTTTTCCATCGCTGTTATCCATTTTCACCTTAACAAGCACGGTGCCGGTTTGCGAATCGCTGACCGAGCCAACATAAGCCACCACCGCGTTTTTTTGGTCGCCGGTGATGGTAACCTGCGCCGGCGCGCCAACCACCAAGTCCTTAACTTGGTCGGCCGCGACATAAACCTGAACATATAATTTTTTTAGGTCGGCAAAATCCGCCAGCGGTTGCCCGGGGGAAATCAAATCGCCAACCTCGACATGATATTGGCTGAGCGCGCCATCAAACGGCGCCTTGACGTTTAACTCCTCAACCACCTTGGTCAGGGTGCTAACCGTCGCCCGCGCCTGTGCCAAATTGGCATCGGCCTGGGCCATGTTGAGGTTGGATGATAGGCCTTGGGTCGCCAATTGCGCCTCGCTGTTTTTTGCGATTTGCAATAATTTCAATTGTTTCTGCGCCGCAATCAATTTATCCATATTGTCGGCGACTTGGAATTTTATCAGCACCGCGCCGGTTTTTACCGCGGTGTTTTCAACCACCATTTTTTTCTCGATACGTCCCGCCACCTGCGACTTAAGGGTGGTCAGCTGAACCGGCTGGGTCGTGCCGGTTACCAATAATTTTGGTTGATAATCAGTCGCCGTTAAATTCAACACGACAATATCGGGCACGGTTTTTTGATTTGTTTTTTGCCCTATGTTTTGTGCGGTGGTGGCTGGTGTTCCTGGCGCAGGTGGGGTTGCGCCGCTTTCTGCTGAATTTGATGGCATCATCGGGCCAGATGTTTGCTCGGTCATTTGGCCGGTTTCTGGTTGGTTGGCCATTTTTTCATCGTGGCCCTTGCCGGAAATAATAATACCGTTACCACTGCCCAACAGCCACCACAAAACAAACAACACCAATACCGCCGATAACCCCGGCACCAAAAATTTTTGCCATGGGTGCACCGGCCGCTCTTGCCCGTTGCCATAACCGCCGCCGTGCCCACCATGCCCCCCGGCCTGGCCGGCGGGCTTATTATCATCTGATGGATTATGATTTGCTTCCATGGTGCGCTTTTGTTTCCTTCGTTAGGTAAATAAAAAATAAAAAAATTGCTGGCCAGCGGGCACAATCGCCTCTTTGTCTGCCGTAGCATATTTGTTGTGGGGGTGCAATAATAGCATTAGACTTCGCGACCCTACACCATCAAAACGAATTATTCAAG
>JASGCL010000024.1 GCA_030054115.1 Hydrotalea sp. | reverse complement strand
GTTGGTTTCAGCCTGTCCGACGTCAGCTGGGCGCAAAAAATTTCCGCCAGCAATGGCCCGCAAAGCAGTGGGGTGAAGGTTGCCGGCGGGGCGAGTTATATCGCAAAATCTGGGGCAACCCTTAGTGATTTTGGTCGAAGCACCGCCCTTACCGGGAACTGCGCTGTTATTTCGGCTAATACATTATTCGCTGATTCGCAGGGCGTTTCAGCCGGGGTATTGGGGAGCGGTAGTGTTAGCACTAACAAATGTAATCTAGCGGGAAATCCAGATGTTAACGCAGTAGCAGGATTTACCGATTTACAAATTGCCACGGCCATTAATAATGGAAAAGTTTCCTTGCTTGATTGGGATGCTAGCCATCCCGTTGCCTACAGCGTGTGGAGCGAAGTTTTGGGCAACTTTGCGACCATCGTCGGCGTTAATAGCCTGGCGGGTCAAGGTGTTAATTTTGAATCGGGCAGTAAGGTCGCAATGCTTACCAGTGTGTGGGATAGTTTGAACAACAAGCAACAGGCCAACCTTAGCGGCGTGGTTAGCAACAAGACATGGGTCGTGGCGGCGGCGGCGGATAAATCGATATGCGAATCAAAATTGGGTTACACCTATGACAATGGTACCTGTAAAGATTCGTCGGCGGCGGGTTCGGGCGGTTCGGCGAAGGACGATGCCGGTTTTGTGCTGGCGCCACAGGTGGCGTTGGAATATGACAATGGCATGTTGCATGCTGACATCAATGTGAAATACATCCATGAATTATTCAACGTGCGTTATTTTGGCAGTGAGGGTTCGGTTAGTGGCCAAAAAGAATCCGGCGCGATAACCTACACCAGCATAGCCGGGCCGCTTGCCCTGTTTGTTGGCGCGGGTTTGGGCGTCAATTTTTAATCGGTTGATTTAGAAGATGCCGCATTGCCTCCCTTGCTTTAGCACGCCGACAGGCTTTATGGCATGCGCAACATGGCAAGAAAAATTTTCGAGAATGACAGGGGAAGGTTCGAGGCCTGAACAAATTTTAGGGAAATTTTTTCATCAAATAAATTGCGCATCGGCCACGATGGGGTTTTTCGGTTTGAGGCCGAGGTAGCTGTAGCCTTCCTTCCCCAAGACGCGGCCACGGCTGGTGCGCATGATGAAACCTTTTTGAATAAGGAAGGGTTCGACCACCTCCTCCAATATATCTCGTTCGTTGCCCAAGGCGGCGCACAGGTTGTCGATGCCGGTGGGGCCGCCGCTGTAAAATTCGGCGAGGCAGGTTAGGTATTTTCGGTCAAGGTCGTCCAGCCCCAGGCTATCAATCGCCAGGTTGCTCATCGCCGCCACCACCATGGTTTGGTCGATGACCGATAATTTGTTAATCACCCCGTGGTCGCGCACGCGGCGGGTTAATCGGCCGGCGACGCGCGGCGTGCCGCGACTGCGCTTGGCGATTTCCGCCGCGCCGTTGGCCCCCAGCGTGATGTTAAAAATCGATGCCTGACGGGTGATAATTTTTGCCAGATCGCCCTCGTTATAAAAATCAAGATGGAGCGACAGGCCAAACCGGTCGCGCAATGGCTTGGCGATAAGGCCGGCGCGGGTGGTGGCGGCGATAAGGGTGAAGGGTTTCAGGTTGATGCGCACCGACTTGGCCGACGGCCCCTCACCAATTAAAATATCGATTTGAAAATCCTCCATCGCCGAATATAAAATTTCCTCGACCGATGGATGCAGGCGGTGAATTTCGTCGATAAACAAAACGTCATTTTCTTGCAAGGCGGTTAAAATCGCGGCAATATCGCCGGCGCGCGTTAACACCGGCCCGGCGGTGGCGCGAAAATTAACCCCCAATTCGTTGGCGACAATTTGCGCCAGGGTTGTTTTACCCAGCCCGGGCGGCCCAAAAAATAATAAATGGTCCATCGCCGCGCCGCGTTGCTTGGCCGATTGAATCGCCATCGACAGGTTTTTTTTCAACTGCTCCTGGCCGACGAAATCGGCCAATAATTTTGGCCGAATGGTGGCCGCGGCTTCATCACCATCGCGTAACCTGTCCTCGACAGGCGACGGGTTGGGGTCGATAATGCGGGTGATGTCTTGGGGCATGGGATGGAAAGGATAGCAGGTGAGGAATGATTTATGACTTTACTTCTAGCTTGATTCTGTCTATTTTTTCAACAAGGTAAAAATGCGGACAAAGTTACAGCAAGGTTCAGCAAGGGTAAATATGGTCATGGCACAGGAATTATTTTCGGGATTATTCATTGTATTCGAGGGGATAGACGGTTCGGGTAAAACCAGTCAAGCAAACAGGTTGCGTTCAACGATGGCGGCGATGGGTTACGATATATTAATGACCCAAGAGCCGCAAAAAAAATCGACCAAGGTTGACGAATCGCGGGATATGGCTTTGGGTGCGTGGGTGCGGACGCAACTGCTCCACCAATCGGCAAAAAAATGGGATAATTTGGCGATGATTTATATGTTGTTGGCGGCGCGGGTCGACCATATCCGCAACACCATCTTGCCGGCGTTGCAAATGGGTAAGGTGGTGATTTGCGACCGGTTTTCTTATTCGACGCTCGCCTACCAAGGGTATGGCATGGGCGGCGATATCGAGATGATAAAAAAACTCAGCGCGCCGATTGATGCCATTATAAAACCCGACCGCGTTTTTTTGATAGACATCGCCCCCCAGGCCGCGATGTTGCGGTTGGATAGCGGTCGTGAAAAAAAAGACATGATAGAAGAAAAGCCGATAGAATTTTTTGAAAAAGTGCGCTTGGGATTTTTGGAGATAGCCGACGAGCATCGGCGTAACATGGTGGTGATTGACGGCTTGCAACCCGAGGATGTGGTGGCGGCGGCGGTTGAAAAAAACATAATAAAATTGCTAAAAAAATAATATGGCGCGAGAAAATTTTTCGTCTGGTGCGCCCTCGTCTGGCTCGGCCTCTGGTTCGGCAAAACCATCCGCGGTGGCATCGCTGGGGTTGCATCCATCGACGATGCAAAAAATTATCGGGCATGACGCGGCACTAAAAACCCTGACCGATGGGTTGTTGGGGTCGCGGATAAAACATCACGCCTGGTTGTTGACCGGGCCAAAGGGCGTGGGCAAGGCGACCTTGGCCTATCACGTAATTATAAAACTATTATCGCGCGCCACGCCCGATTCAGGGATAGTCATGGTGCCAAAGGATAATATCGTGGTCGACAAAAAAACTGCCAGCAATGACGACGCCATGCCCGATTTGTTTGGTGGCGATTTGCCGGCGGCTTTGCCAAATGTTTTACCGATGGATAATTTGGTTGATGCGCCGGCGGATGAAAAAAAACCTATCGCAACAGCGAACATAATTTCGGCGGTTGATATTGCCAAGCAATTGCGCGACGGGTCGCACCCGCATTTTTTGTTGTTGGATAAAACCATGGCATCGGCAACCGCCGACACCGACGGCGATGACAAACCGGCGGCGCGCGATGGTAAAAAGACGCAAATCACCGTCGGCATGGTGCGCGGCATATCGGGGTTTTTATCGTTCCATGGGTTTGATAAAAACTTGCCACGCATTGTTATGATAGACGGGGCCGAGGACATGAATCCGGCCGCCGCCAACGCCTTGCTAAAAAATTTGGAGGAGCCACCGCAAAACACAATATTTTTTCTTATCAGCCATCGGCCCGGGATATTGCCGGCGACGATAAGGTCGCGCTGTTTTCTTTTGCCGCTAAACCCATTACCGCCAGAAAAATTATTGTCGGCACTGGGGTCATTATTGCCGACCGCCAACCCGGCGGAGCAGGCGGCGATGGCCGGCCTGGCCGCCGGTCGGTTGGGGCGGGCGGTCGAAATTTATAACGAGGCCGGGTTAAATATCTATCGCGATTGGTTGGATTTTTTTATCAACCCCGACAACGAAAAACCCGCACGTCGCAAAAAATTCCTTACCAATTTGTTGGCGCAAGAAAACCCGCCGCGCGCGCAATTATTTTTATCGATGGTCGAGGCGTTTTTTTTACGCCTGGCGCGTCATGCCGAAAAAACATTTCTGCCGGCCGATGGTTCCGCCCAAGCATTATTCGCCGATGAAGAAAAAACCTTCGACCTGTTTTTGGCCAGCCGCGAGCTAAAGGATTGGTTGGATTTTTGGCAAATGCAAAAAACCGCCTTTGGTCGCGGCTTCCCACCAAAAAATTTAAACCGCGATTATTTGGTCCTGCAATTGCTTGATGAAACAAATGACGCCCTCCATCATCGATGGTTGCCAGCTTGATATTTTTTGTTTAAGGTGGGTCGAATGACCAAATATTATATTACGACCCCGATTTATTATGTCAACGACAAACCCCATATCGGTCACGCCTACACCAGTTTGGCGGCCGACGTGTTGGCGCGGTTTCATCGGTTAAAGGGTGACGATGTTTTTTTTCTGACCGGCACCGACGAACATGGGCAAAAGGTCGAGAAGGCGGCCAAGGATAAAAATATCTCGCCGCAAGAATTGACCGACCAGGTGTCGCAAAATTTTCGCGACTTGATAATCACAATGAACGACAGCCCGGATGATTTCATTCGCACGACCGAGGCACGGCATAAAGCGACTTGCCAAATTTTGTGGGAAAAATTGGCGGCGGCTGGGTTTATTTACAAGGGAAATTACGAGGGGTTTTACGCGGTGCGCGATGAGGCCTATTACCAGGAATCGGAGTTAACCAAAAACGCCGATGGCAAATACATCGCGCCAAGTGGTGCCGAGGCGGTGTGGGTGCAGGAAGAAAGTTATTTTTTTAAATTGTCAATGTTTCAAGAAAAATTATTGGCGCATTATGAATCCCACCCCGATTTTATTGCGCCAAAAATTCGCGCCAACGAGGTGATAAGTTTTGTGCGTGGCGGATTAAAGGATTTATCAATCTCGCGCAAAAATTTTTCGTGGGGCGTGCCGGTGCCCGGCGATTCCAACCATGTGATGTATGTTTGGCTCGACGCCCTGACCAATTATTTAACCGCGATTGGTTTTGGTGAAGATAACGACAAGGCGCAAGAAAAATTCAAAAAATTTTGGCCGTGCGATTTGCATTTGGTGGGCAAGGATATTATTCGTTTTCACGCGGTTTATTGGCCGGCAATGTTGATGGCGGCTGGCCTTGCCCTGCCGCAGAAAATTTTTGCCCACGGTTGGTGGATGAACAATGGGCAAAAAATGTCAAAATCAATTGGCAATGTTATCGACCCAAATTATTTGGTCGAAAAATTTGGTTGCGACCAAACGCGTTATTTTTTATTGCGCCAGGTTTCATTCGGCGAGGACGGCGATTTTTCAGAGGACATGATGCGCGACCGATGCAACCACGACCTGGCCAACGACCTTGGCAATTTGGCGCAACGCACCCTATCTTTCGTTGCGAAACATTTATCTGGCACCGCGCCGAAAAAATCCGCCATAACCCCAGACGGCGAACAATTACTAGCGATGGCAAAAAATATCTTGCCCGAGGTTGAAAAACATCTGGCGAATTTGGCATTCCACCGCGCGTTGGAATCGATTTGGGCAGTAATTGGCGAGGCGAATCGTTACATCGATAAGGCCGCCCCCTGGACCTTGGCCAAAACCGATAAGGCCGCGATGGAGGCCGTGTTGTGGGTTGTGTTGATGGCGTTAAAAGACATTGCGATTTTGTTGCAATGTTTTCTGCCGGCGTCCGCCGAAAAATTATTGGCGCAATTGGCGGTCGATGAAAAAACTTTTTCAAATTTGGGAAAAGATTACGCGCCAACCAAACAATTGCCAACGCCGGCTGGCATTTTTCCACGTATTTTATAATAATTTATTTTTCAGCACATGACCGATAAAAATTATTTTGTTGATAGCCATTGCCATTTGGATTTTTTACAGCGCGATGGCTTGGCGGTGGCCGATGTTATTGCCCGCGCCAAAGAAAATGGTGTGGGCAAATTTTTGAGCATCTCGACCAAGATGGAAACATTTCCATCGATTTTGCAAATTGCCGATGCATTCCCCGATGTTTACGCCGCGGTTGGCGTGCACCCGCATGACAGCGACGAGGCGATGCAAGAGGGCGCCACAATAAAATTATCCGCCGATATATTATTACATGAAACAAAACACCCGAAGGTTATTGGCATTGGCGAATCGGGGTTGGATTTTTTTTACGACCATTCGGATAGAAAGAACCAGGAGGAATCGTTCCGCACCCATTTGGCGGTGGCGCGGCAAACCGGCCTGCCGATAATTGTGCACAGCCGGTCTGCCGACCAAGCAACCATCGATGTGTTGCGTTCTGAATCTGATGGCGGCAAATTGACCGGCCTCATCCATTGTTTTTCGTCGGGCCGCGATTTGGCGATGGGCGCGCTCGATTTGGGTTTTTACATTTCGCTGTCGGGCATTTTAACATTCCCGAAGGCGCAAGATATTCGCGACGTGGTGCGCGATGTGCCGCTCGATAGGTTGTTGTTGGAAACCGATTCGCCTTACCTTGCGCCGATACCCCATCGCGGTCGAAAAAACGAACCATCGTTTTTGCCAAACACCGCGAAGGTTCTGGCCGAGGTAAAAAATGTCTCGCTGGAGGAAATTCGTGCCATCACCACCGAAAATTTTTTTCGATTGTTTAGTAAGGCGTAAGCCCGCCCGCCCGCCTTGGTGATTGCCAGTTAGTTTTATTATTTTTTATCAACTTTATATTGACTTCTTATTCTACTTCTTAGTAGTTGAACTTATGACAATATATCGTCTTTATATTGATGAGAGTGGGGACGCCACTTATTCTTTCCATAAAAATAAAGAAAATCGCTATCTATGCTTGTTAGGCGTTATTATCGCTAAAGAATATTATGAAAATACATTATCACCAAAGTTGGAAATAATACGCGAATTGTTTACAGATGATAGGGACGATATGCCAATTTTTCATTATACCGATGTCGTAAGACATAAAAAACATTTTGAAAAACTGAATGACAAAATTATAGAAAAGCAATTCAATCAAATGTATTTAGATTTTTTGTGTGATGCAGAAATATCGTTGATAGCAGTAGTAATTGATAAAGAAAAACATCGGTCAACATATCAGAATTTAGCTTCACACCCATATCATTATTGCCTGGATGTTTTATTAGAAAGATATATTCGTTGTTTAAAAGAGAATAATGGTTATGGCGACATTATGATAGAGGCAAGGGGAAACAACGAAGACAACCCATTAAAAGAATCTTTTAATAATTTTTTCAATCATGGCACTAAATATTGTAGTGTAGATGAAATAAGAAGAAATTTAACAGCAAGAGAAATAAAAATTAGGCGCAAGTTCCATAGAATTATTGGGCTAGAAATCTCTGATATGTTGGTTAATCCCATGAGAAAATTTATTTTGCATCAATATGATATAAATACGTTATTAGTAAAAAATTCATTTGATGAGAAAGTTTTAGAAATTATTGCGCCAAAAATTAAAAGGGATAGTAAAGATTCTATCAAAGGGTATGGTATAAAAATGCTTTAGCCAATAAAAAAGCCAGCTTGCACTAACTGCAACCTGGCTCATTTACGATGCTAATTCATCCACCTTCCATAAGGAATTGCCACTATAGTAGCCATTTTAAAACATATTGTCAAGATTTTGTTAATAATGCCACTTTTAACAGAGTATTGATTTTTTAGGAATAAATTGGTTTTTAGGATGAGACCATAAAAAAACCCCTTAAGAATTTCTTCTTAAGGGGTTTTTAAATTACCTTAGGTTTTTGCGATTTTCATTCTAGAAATCGCGGCGTCTTTTGCCGCCGCCGCCGCGACCGCCGCCACCAAATCCACCGCCGCCGCCACGACCGCCACCGCGATCACCGCCGCCGCCGAAATCATCGCCGCTGAATTCACGAACCCGGCCACCGCCGAACCCACCGCCGCCGCCGCGGTCACCACCGCCACGGCCGCCAAATCCACCGCCGCCGCCACGGTCGCCACCGCGACCACCGCCGCCGCCACGACCACCAAACCCGCCGCCGCCACGGCCGCCGCGGTCACCACCGCCGCCCCCGCGGTCGCCTTTGTTCTTTGGCTCTAAATTCAAATCTTCGCCCGATTGTTGGTCAACCATGCGCATCGACAGGCTGACTTTACCACGTTCGGTGCCCAGGCATTTGACCCATACCATGTCGCCTTCCTTCACCATGTCGCTCGGGTGGTTGACGCGGTGCTCGGCCATTTCTGACACATGCACCAAACCATCTTTCGCGCCCATGTAATTGACGAACACGCCAAAATCAACCACCGAGGCAACCTTGCCATGGTAAATTTTGCCGGCTTCGGCCTCGGCGACGATGCCTTGAATCCAATCATATGCCGCCTTGCCCTTGGTTTCGTCGTTGGCGGCAATGGTGATGACGCCTTCGTCATCGATATCCACCTTCGCGCCGGTAACTTCAACGATTTCACGAATGACCTTGCCACCCGTGCCAATAACTTCGCGAATTTTTTCCTTCGCAATGGTAAAGGTCGTCAGGCGTGGCGCGTTCTTCGACACTTCTTGCCGCCCGTGGTCGATGGCTTTCGCCATTTCGCCCAAGATATGCAAGCGACCTTCCTTGGCTTGACCCAAGGCGATTTTCATAATTTCTGGCGTGATGGAGGTGATTTTCAAATCCATCTGAAGCGAGGTAACCCCGTCTTTCGTGCCGGCAACTTTAAAATCCATATCGCCCAAATGATCTTCATCGCCCAAGATGTCAGACAACACGGCGTAATCCGTGCCTTCCTTAATCAAGCCCATGGCAATGCCGGCGCAGGGTGCCTTCATCGGCACGCCAGCGTCCATCATGGCCATCGAACCGCCGCAGACCGACGCCATCGATGACGAACCATTCGATTCGGTGATTTCAGACACCAAACGGAGCATGTAGGGGAAATCTTCCTTGCTGGGGAGCAGGGGGCGCAGGGCGCGCCACGCCAATTTGCCGTGACCGATTTCGCGGCGACCGGGCGAGCCGATGCGGCCAGCCTCGCCCACCGAAAATGGCGGAAAATTGTAATGCAACAGGAATTCTTCTTTGAATTCGCCGTCGATAGCGTCGATAATTTGTTTGTCCTGCGCCGTGCCGAGCGTGGCAATCACCAACGCCTGGGTTTCGCCGCGGGTAAAGACCGCCGAGCCGTGGGTTTTTTTCAACACGCCAACTTGGCAATCGATTTGGCGGATGTTTTCCAAACCGCGACCATCGATACGTTTTTTGGTCGACAAGATATTGCCGCGCACAATCATGGCCTTTAAATCATCCAACAATTTGGCAACCACTTGCTTGGCACCGGGAATTTCCATCTCGGCTGACGCTTCCTTGGCGACCGCTTCGGCAACCAATTTTTTAACCGCATCAAGGTCGTTGTAACGCTCTTGTTTTTTGGTTTTTTGATAGGCGGCCTTGACCGGTTCGGTGGCAACCTTATCAATGATTTTTTTCAAGGTGGCGGCATGGGCCGGGGCCGATGGCACTTCCCAAGCGGGGTTGTTAACCTTCGCCTTTAATTCGTTTATCATCTCGACAACTTCTTGCAAGGCCTTATGACCAAACACAACGGCATCGAGCATGGTTTCTTCGCTTAATTGGTGGGCTTCCGATTCGACCATCAGGACGCCTTCCTTTGTGCCGGCAACCACGAGGTCAAGCAACGTGCCCGGCATTTCCGATTTCATTGGGTTAAGAATGAATTGGTCGTTTTTATAGGCCACGCGGCATGCGCCGATGGGACCCAAAAAGGGAATACCCGAAATGGCGAGGGCGGCCGAGGAGCCAATCATCGCCGCGATATCCGGGTCGTTTTCCAAATCATGCGACAATAACGTTGCAATGATTTGCGTTTCGTTTTGAAATGTTTCGGGAAACAATGGGCGAATTGGCCGGTCGATAAGGCGTGATGTCAACACTTCCTTTTCGGTGGGGCGACCCTCGCGTTTGAAAAAACCGCCTGGGATGCGACCCGCGGCATAAAATTTTTCTTGATAATGAACCGATAGGGGGAAGAAATCTTGTTCGGGTTTTGATTCCTTTACCGCGACCACCGTGCAAAGCACTTGGGTGTCACCATATGTTACCAATACCGCCCCGTTTGCTTGTCTTGCTAAATGACCTGTTTCTAACTTTAATGTTTTGCCGCCCCAATTTTTTTCTACTACGTGATAGTTAAACATAATTTCTTCTTTTCTTTCTTTCTTCTTTTTGTTTGCGACGGCACTATTTTCTTAAATCAAGCTTTTCGATGGTCGTGGTGTATAGTTTTTCGTCTTTCCGCTTCAAATAATTTAGCAGGCGACGACGTTTACCAACCAGCAACAATAGCCCACGCCGCGAATGAATATCCTTTGGGTGGGTTTCAAGGTGGCTGGTGATATCTTTAATACGCGCGGTCATGATGGCGACCTGGACCTCTGGCGAGCCAGTGTCCTTGGCGTTTCTAACAAAATCTTTAATCGCGGTTTTTTTCGCGGCAACGGTAAGAGACATGGTGATGGGCGGGCAAATAATTCTTAAGGTGATGGTGATTAGTTTTTTATAGGACAAAAATTCTTTTGGCGGTGATGATACCATTGGTGCAAGATACAAAACCAATCGGTTGATGGTTTTCGTCGATTGCTAACAATAAATCCAAATTTTTATTTTCTTCTTTTTTCTTCGTGGTTATTTTTTTCCCTAAACGGAGGGCGATGGTATCACCCGCGTTTAAAAAAATTGTTTTTAGTCCCATTAAGCGCGCTATATTCTTTGCAACATTATTTTCAAGATGTTCATCAAGATTGTTTTCGTTATTTTCAGAATTGTCTTCAGAAAATAAACGTCTGTTGCAAAAATCAAGCAACGCGAAATTCACTCTCTCCCTATAATCCATTTGGCTTAGCTTTGCAAGGGAAAAAGCATCGCGCAGTAAGAAATTTCCCACCGCCAGGCGGCGCAGGGCCACCACATGGCCAAGCGAGCCCAATTTTTTTGCCAGGTCGTGCCCCAGGGTGCGAATGTAAAGCCCCGATTGGCCACGGGCGCGAAATGTAAAATCACGTTCGTTCAATTGCGCGGTAAGGGCGAATTCATCAATTCTAATGTTGCGCGAAAGCGGGGCTGGGGTTGGCGCGGGGTTTGCCGGCATGGTTGCCGCTGTGGTTGGTGTGGCGTTTGCATTTTCAGCGGCAAGCCTTGCCGCACGCGCTTGGCGGGCGCGGGTGTAACTTGCCACGCCGTCAATTTTTATGGCCGAGAACATCGGCGGGGTTTGCGCTGTCACGCCGAGGAAGGATGGTAGCGCCGCCTCTATCGCCGCGCGGGTCGGGATGACATCGGTCGTTGCCACAATATCGCCGGTTATGTCTTGGCTGTCGGTTTCGCCCCCGAACCGCAGGGTGAATTCATATTCTTTATCGCTGGCTAGGATATAGGGCAGTGCCTTGGTGGCCTCCCCCAATGCGACCAACAGCACGCCGGTCGCAAATGGGTCGAGCGTGCCGCCGTGGCCGGCCTTTTTCCCCTGAAAAAGTTTTCGCGTTTTGGCCATGGCTTGGGTCGATGACAGGCCGGCCGGTTTATCAATGATAACGAAACCATTGATGGGTTGAGGCGATGTTTTTTTATCGGATGTCATATTTTTTGGCGGTGCTGGTATTGTTGTCAAAGGCAAAGACCTCGCTCGGGATATTGCTCGGCGTGGTTTTTAAAATGGTCGCGGTGCTGGCGATAAAATTATTTTTATTAGTTGAGGCATCGGCCAAAAAAACATCCTGCTGTTGGCATAGCCATAATTCATCCAGCAGGTTTTGTTGGTGGAGCTCATCCGCCAGCCCGCCGCCGGTTTCGACAAGCAGGCGATTAACCCCCGAGGTTACGACCGCCGCCAGCACATCATGCAAATTAAAATGCCCATGGTTGTCGGCGGGCAAGATGATTTGCTTCGCGCTTGCCGGCAGGTTGTTATTTTTTTCGGCGGTAAAGATAATCAGCGGCTGTTGGGTGGTTTGAAAAATCTTTTCCTTGCCGCTTAAGCGGTTGTTACCCTCCAGCACAAAACGCGGCCGCGCCATTGATTCTAAACCGCGTTCGCGAATCGTTAGCAATGGGTCGTCGGTAATTATTGTCTTGGCCGACACCAACAACCCGTCGTAACGACAGCGAAGATATTGCGCAAAAAATTGTAATTGGCCACGGGTGATTTGGCGTGGTTGGCCGGCGGGCGGCACCGCAATACCATCGGCCGACAGGGCAATTTTTGCCGCGACCAATGGACGTGGGCGATTCTCCTCCCCAGATTTCTCCATGGCGTAAAAAAAACCTTGGTGAAGCTTTCTTGCCATGGCTTGAAATTTTTCATCGGCGCGCAAAACCGACTTGCCGGATTTTTCCATCATGGCCATGCCCGCGCCGTGGGTGTTGGGGTTGGGGTCAAGCGCGGCGACGACAACGCGTTTTATCGCGCTGTTGGCGATGGTGGTGGCGCAATTGTTGGTGCGGTGCGGCGATTGATGGGCGCAGGGTTCGAGCGATAAATAAAGCGTGGCAGATGGCGGCAGGTTGGAATGGCGTGCGAATAATATCTCCTCGGCGTGCGGCCGGCCAAGGACGGCGGTGATGGCGACATCGATAACGCTGGCTGGCGTCGCCAACACGGCGGCGACCGATGGGTTGGCACCGGTCAGGCCAAGGTGGCGCGAGCTTAAAGCAAGGCAGAGGTTAAGATATTCTTCATCTTGCAACGATAATTTATTATTTTTTATCATCGTTTTTATCATCGATTTCTTGTTCGATAAAATTTTCAAAATCTTTGACCTGGTCGAAATCTTTATAGACCGAGGCGTAGCGGATGAAGGCGACCTTATCCAAACTGGCGAGGCGTTTCATCACCCATTCGCCGATGGTTTGGGTCGGAATATCGCTGTCGCCGGCGGTTTCCAATTGGCGCACCAGGCTGGAAATAATAGCCTCCATCTTTTCATTGTCGATGCCGCGTTTGCGGCAGGCCAGCGAAATCGAGCGTGCCAATTTTTCGCGTTGAAAAATTTGCGCCGTGCCGTCTTTTTTTATCACCATCAATTCGCGCAGTTCGATACGTTCAAAGGTGGTGAAGCGTGCGCCGCATTTTTTGCATTGGCGGCGACGCTTGATGGTTTTGCCATCGTCGCTTAAGCGCGAGTCTTTAACGTCGGATTCTTCATGGGCGCAAAATGGGCAACGCATGAATCAGCGGAATTTTTTTTAAGCGTGGCTGTAAATCGGGAAGGCGTTGCAAAGTTTTAACACCTTGGCCTTCACCGCCGCCTCAACGCTGGGGTTTTCGGTTTTACCACCTTGCAATCCGTCGAGCACTTCCAAAATATATTGCGCCACCATTTTGATTTCGCCGACGCCAAAACCACGGCTGGTCAGGGCCGGCGTGCCCAGGCGAATGCCCGAGGTCACGGTTGGTTTTTCGGGGTCGTTGGGAATACCATTTTTGTTGCAGGTAATGCCGGCGCGGTCCAATGATTTTTCCGCCACATCGCCGGTGATTTTTTTCGGCCGCAAATCGACCAGCATCAAATGGGTGTCGGTGCCGCCCGAGACGATTTGCAAACCGCCCTTCATCAATTCATCGGCCAGCACATGGGCGTTTTCGACCACTTGCTTGATGTAGGTTTTAAATTCTGGCTTCAAGGCCTCGCCAAAGCCGACGGCCTTACCCACCATCGACGCCAGCAATGGCCCGCCCTGCAACCCGGGGAAAATCGCCGAGTTGATTTTTTTGGCAATATCCTCGTTATTGGTCAAGACCAACCCGCCGCGCGAACAGCGCAGGGTTTTGTGGGTGGTCGAGGTTACGACATCGGCCAAGGGCAACGGATTGGGGTGTTCGCCCGCCGCCACCAAACCAGCGAAATGCGCCATGTCGACAAAGAAAAACGCACCAACCTTATCGGCGATGTCGCGGAATTTTTTAAAATCGATAACCCGCGCATAGGCCGAACCACCGGTGATGATGACTTTTGGTTTATGCTCCATGGCCATATCGGCCACTTGGTCGTAATCGATAACGCCGTCTTGGCGCACGCCGTAATTGACCGGCTTGAACCATTTACCGCTGATGTTGGCGGCCGCGCCGTGGGT
The DNA here is from genome assembly GCA_030054115.1 of Hydrotalea sp. NCBI lineage: Bacteria > Pseudomonadati > Bacteroidota > Chitinophagia > Chitinophagales > Chitinophagaceae > Hydrotalea > Hydrotalea sp. Next base: position 9,321 of record JASGCL010000024.1, on the reverse strand, counting down.
CAAATGCCCGCCCGATGATAGTGATAGGCCGAGGAAGGTGTCGCCCGGTTTCATCAAGGCCATGAAAACCGCTTGGTTGGCCTGCGACCCGGAATGGGGTTGCACATTGGCGTATTTCGCGCCGAATAATTTGCACACCCGCGCGATGGCAAGGTCCTCCATCTGGTCGGCATATTCGCACCCGCCGTAATAACGGCGATGCGGATACCCTTCGGCATATTTGTTGGTGAATATCGAACCGATGGCGTCCATCACGGCGCGCGACACCAGGTTTTCGGAGGCTATCATTTCCAACCCCTCGGATTGGCGTTTTAATTCCCGTTGGTGGATGGCGTAAATATCGGGGTCGCTGTCTTGCAACGATTGGTTAAAAAAATTTTTTTGGTTGGACAAATTATTCATGATGGTTTGTTTTATAAAATCGTTCGGGTTGTCGTAATTTTGGTTGGCACTTTACTAAACAATTTTAGCATGTTATTCAAGTAAATAGTAAGTTTAAAATAATGCAGGCAAAAATCCCCACCACCATCATCACCGGCTTTTTGGGCAGTGGCAAAACCAGCCTGCTGGCCCATGTGCTGAAGCACAGCGGCGGGCGGCGCATCGCGCTATTGATTAACGAATTTGGCTCGCTCGGCATGGATGAGGCCATTGTCAAAAGCAAATGCGATGACAATTGCAAACCGCAGGAGGTGATTGAGCTGGCCAATGGTTGCATCTGTTGCACCGTGGCCGATGATTTTTTACCGGCGATGAAAAAAATATTGGCGAGCGATAAAAAAATCGACCATATTATTATCGAAACCTCTGGCCTTGCCCTGCCGAAGCCTTTGCTTCAGGCATTCCAATGGCATGAAATCGCGCCGCTTGTTACGGTTGATGGCGTGGTGGCGGTGTTGGATGGGCCGGCGATTCTGACCGGTAAATTTCAAGACGCGGCACCAAGCACCGAGGCGCAACAATCACAAAAAATCGACCATGAAAATGAAATAGCCGAGTTGTTTGAGGATCAATTGTTATCGGCCGATTTGGTTTTGCTCAACAAATGCGATTTGTTGTCGCCCGCCGAACGAAAACAAATTATCGCCGATTTGCGGTCGGGCAAGCTGGAGGGGTTGCGGCCGGCGGCAAAAATTATTGAAACCGAAAATGCGGTGGTTGACCCGGCGGTGATATTGGGCATGGCGCAGGCGGTGGAAAATGATTTGGCCAACCGCAAAAGCCACCATGATGGGGCGGGGGCCGAGGAACATGGCCACGATGAATTTGCCACATTTATTGTGCCGTTTGGCGTGGTGGCCGATGAAAAAAAATTGGAACAAAGGATTTTATCGCTCCTGCGCGACCATGATATTTTACGTATCAAGGGCATGGTGGCGCGCCCGGGTAAAAAATTTTTAGAAATTTGGCAGGTCGCCGGCCCGCGCATCGAACGTTATTTCAGCATGACCGAAAGCCAAGGTGAAGAATCGCAATTGGTGGTCATCGGGCTTAAAGGCCTCGACGCGCAATTGATTGCCAAGGAATTGCAAGCCGCCGCCTTATAAATAATTTTATAGCTGATTTAATTTTTGGTCGGCTGTTTGGTTTTTGTTTTGCCGTTACCCTTGCTGTTACTATTGCTACCACTGACTTTTTTCTGCATGATGCTTTTGCGTATCAAGTTTTTTTGCGCCGGCGTAACATTTTTGACCAGCAGGCTTTTGATAATGCGGTTGGTCGAATCCTTAACAATGAAGGTTATTTTTTTATCCTTGGTTTTTATACGGGTTCCCTTTTGCGGCACGTAACCGGCCAGCGCCAACACCACCCCGCCCACCGTGTCAATGTCGATATCATCGACCGGCGATTTTAATGGCAGGCCAAAATATTCTTCAAAATCCTCGGTGCGCATCAATGGGTTGACCAAATAACCTTCCTTGGTTTCGATAACGCTGGCTTTTTTGGTGGAAAAAATATCGCGGTCCATCTCGCCGATAATTTCCTCCGCCAAGTCGGTCACGGTGACCAACCCGTCGGTGCCGCCATATTCGTCGACGACAATCGCTAAGTGGCGGCGGTCTTCGCGCATTTTTGCCAATAATTCAAAAGCCGGCATACCGCCCGACACAAACAACACCGGCCGCGCCAAATGTTTTAAGGAAAAAATATTTTTATCTTTATCGCCCTTATCGCTGTCGGTTTTTTGTGGCGATTTGTTATCCAACCCATAATGATGCAATGCCCACAAAATCGATTTTGAATGGATGAAGCCGATGATATGGTCGGGGTCGTCGCCATAAATTGGGTAACGGGTTTGCGGCGATTTCACCACCTCGGCAATTACCTCGGGCAGGGTCATTTGGCTCGACAAAAATTTTATATCGGCGCGCGTTACCATCACGTCCTCGACCTTGGTGCGCGACGCGGTCATGATGTTGTTCAACATCTCCATTTCCTTTTCGCTCAATTGGTCAAGATGCTTTTCATGCGCCATGGCCAATTGGTCCAATTGCTGGCGCATGTTTTTTTTGCGTAAGGGAAAAAATTTCTTTAACATTTTTTTATTGATATGGGTCGCCGATGCCGATGCGCGATAGGATGGAAATTTCCAACCGCTCCATCGCATCGGCCTCGCTGTCTTGTTGATGGTCGAAATCCAACAGGTGAAGCAAGCCATGAATGCCAAGATGCGTTAAGTGGTTGCGAAATGTTTTTTGCATGGCGCGTGCCTCGCGGTTGATAACGCCATGCCCCAGGGCGATAGAGCCCAAAAAAATATCCTTCGTATCATGGCGATGGTGGTTTGGGAAAGATAGAACATTGGTGGCCTTATCGCTGTGCAGAAAATCTTTTTTTAATTTTTTCATTTGTTTGTCATCGGTGAAAAGAATTTCTATCGCCGCCCTTTTTGGCGCGTTGGGAATTTGGCGATGGGCGCGGCGCAATTGCCATAGCAAATAATAAATATCGCGATCGCGCCACGCCACCGCGTCGCGGACAATGATTATTTTGAAGCGGCTAAAAAGCGACGCAAAAGAATTAAAAATAGCCAACATTATTTTTCGCTATCCTCCTGATAGGCGGCAATGATTTTCCCCACCAGCGCGTGGCGTTGCACATCGTCGATGCCGAATTCCACCACCCCGACCTCGGGGAAATTTGCCAATTTTTTTAACGCGTCCTTTAACCCGGCCTCGTCACGCCGCGCCAAATCGGTTTGCGACCCGTCGCCAGTGATGACCATCTTGCTTCGCTCGCCCAACCGCGTCAGGAACATTTTCATCTGCATGCGTTTGGTGTTTTGCGCCTCGTCCAACAATATAAAAGCTTTTTTTAAGGTGCGACCGCGCATGTAGGCCAGGGGGGCGATTTCGATTTGCCCCGATTCTTTCAATTTTTTCATCTGGTCTTGGCCGATAATTTCGCTGGCCGCGTCGTCAATCGGCCGCAAATAGGGATCAATTTTTTCGGTCAGGTCGCCCGGTAAAAACCCAAGGTTCTCGCCGGCCTCCACCACCGGTCTTGTGATAATCATCCGCTCGATAGCGCCCGATGTCAATAATGATAAGCCATAGGCCACGGCGAGGTAGGTCTTGCCACTGCCGGCCGCGCCGACGCCGAAACTTAAATCTTTATCACGCATCACCTGCAAGAATTTTTTTTGGTTGGCGGTGCGCAATTGAATCCGCCGCCCGCGCACGTTGATAACCGATTCGTCGATGGCGGCATTGTCATTGTCGGTGATGGTTCTTATGGTTGTGCGAATATCGTCGCTTGATAATTGCTGGTCATAAATGCCGCGCAGGATTTTTTCCGCCAGCATGATATTTTTTTTATCGCCCGATAGTTTTAAGATATTGCCGCGGTCGATAATATCAATCGCCAATAATTTTTCCAAATCAGAAAGGTTTTTGCGACCAACGCCATAGAGTTCGGCCAGGCGACGGTTGTCGTTAAATTCTAAAAATCGCTGTTCCATTTTTTTCTTTTTTTATGCGGCGGCTATGGTGGTGACCTCGCCAAACAGGCTATGTTTTTCGCACCCGGTAATTTTTACCTTTATCATTTGTCCCATCATAGCATAACCGCCATCAAAATGCACGGGTTGCAACCATGGCGAACGCCCCATCAATTGCCCGGGTTTGTGGGTTGGTTTTTCAACCAAGACATCGATAACCTTGCCCACCGTGGCGCGGTTAAATTTTTCCTCCTGCTGGTTCAGCAGGGCTTGCAAACGTTGCAACCGCGCCGATTTTATATCTTGGGCGATTTGCGGCATGTCGGCCGCCGGCGTGCCGGGGCGCGGCGAATAGCAAAATGAATAGCAGGCGGTGTAACCGATTTCCTTAACCGCGGCTAAGGTGGCTTCGAAATCCTCTTCGTCCTCCCCCGGGAAGCCAACAATGAAGTCGGAGGATAAAGCAATATCGGGTTGCGCGGTTTTTATTTTGTCGATGACGCGGCGGTAATCGTCTAACGTATGGCCACGGTTCATTGCCTTTAATATCTTATCCGAACCGCTTTGCAATGGTAAATGCAAAAATGGTTGCAGTTTTTTATTGCCGGCATGTTCGGCAATCAAATCATCATCCATGTCGCGCACGTGCGATGTGATATAGCGAATGCTGAGCAAGCCATCCAACAGCGATAATTCGCCGATTAACCGCGCCAGGTTCCACGGCTTGGCCTTACCATTTTCACTGGGGCCAAGCCCATGCCAGCCATTGACATTTTGGCCGAGCAAGGTGATTTCGCGCGCGCCGGATGCTAGTAATTTTTTTGCCTCCTGCAGAATCGAATCGAATGGCCGCGAAAATTCCGCGCCACGGGTGTAGGGCACAACGCAGAAGCTACAGAATTTATCGCAACCTTCCTGCACCGCCAAAAATTGCGATATGCTACCACCAATCGGCATGTTGGTTAGCTCCTGCGCCAGGTAATCGAATTTGCTTTCAACTGGAAATTCGACATCGGCGACGCGTTTTTTTAACGCCGCGCGGCGATTGATAAGCTCGGGCAGGCGGTGATAATTTTGCGTGCCAACCACGATATCGATGCGCGGTTTTTGCTTTTGCATTTCCAGCCCGATGCTCTGCGCCGTGCAACCCGCCAGGGTGAGGAGGCTGTCTTTTTTCATTTGCCGTTCCAAACGGCCGATGTCGGAGAAAACCTTGTCATCGGCCTTTTCGCGAATGTGGCAGGTGTTGAGGATAACCACATCGGCCTCGGCCACGTCGTCGGTTTTTGTAAAGCCCAGCGGGGCAAGATGCATCGCCATGCGGTTGGCGTCGTAGACATTCATTTGGCAACCATAATTTTTGATAAAAAGTTTTTTATCGGCTGGCTGGCCAGATGGCGTTGTTTCGGCTACGTGGGGTGGTGGCGCGCCCTGAGTGCCCTGCGTGTCTTTGGCTGGCGCGTGGTAAGCAGTGGTCGATTGAGTCATAAAATAATAAAACTGGTTGCAAAAATACTATAATAACAAAAGCATCAGATTGCAACAATGATTGCAACCCGGCTTGCCCTGTGGTAGAATTCAGGGCAGTTAATGGGCTTTTTAAAAAAACAGCAAAAAGAAACGCCCCGAAAAACAAAAAAACTCATCAGCGATATATTTTTTAAAACAACAGCGCAATAGTAGTAGCCTGGGGACACCAATGGGCGGGCGAATGGTGAAGCGATAAGAAGAAAACCTTATAGTATTTTTAAAATTGATAAAAAGGAAATCCATCATGGCGAGCAAACCAAAAAAAACAGCCAAAAAAATGGGCAAAAAACTGGGACGCAATCAACCCAAAAAACCAGCGAAAAATTGGTTGTTCGCCATCACGCCAAAATGGTGGCATGATGATGTGGCCTTGATGCGGCTTGACCGGCCGATTGGGGTGTGGCTGTTGCTCCTGCCGTGTTTTTGGGGTTTGGCGATTTATCACCAGGGTTTTTCCTTCGATGAATTTATTTATTACGGCCTTGTTTTCACCGCTGGCGCCTTTGCCCTGCGTAGTGCCGGTTGTATCTGGAATGATATTTTGGACCGCGAATTTGATAAGAAAGTTGCCCGCACCCGCGACCGCCCCTTGGCCAGTGGGCGATTGAGCCTTGACCATGCCATTTGGTTGATGTCGATATTGTTGCTGATTGGCTTTGTTGTCTTGCTGTTGATTGACAGCAAGCAGTCGCATGTTGTGGCCTTGCTGTCGCTGGGGTTGGTGGCGCCATACCCGTTGATGAAGCGCATGTTTTTGTTGCCGCAATTGTGGCTCGGTTTTACCTTTAACATTGGTGTGTTGGTCGCCGGCATGTTGACGACCAATAATTATTTTGACCTTGGCCTGTGGTGGCTTTACCTGATTGGCGTGTTGTGGACCGTGGCCTATGATACGATATATGCCCTGCAGGATAAGGACGATGATTTTTTGCTCGGGCTTCATACCTCGACCCTGGTTTTTGGTGGTCAGGTAAAACACGCCATCGGCATTTGTTATTTGTTAATGACCGCGCTGTTGGTTGGGTTGTTTATTTACCTCGATAGCGAAGCCATCGTCGGTTACGGCTTCCTTGGGCTGGCGGTGTTGGCCATGGCACATAGTTATCGGCGGATAACCGAAAAAAAATCTGAAGCCAATTTGCAAAATTTTCGCTGGCAATGGTTGATTGGGGTGTTGATATTCCTCGCCCTTTATTATCGTTAATAACATCATGGCGCGCGACCAATTTTCAGAAAAATTTTATCGCGGGGATTATTGGCTGTCGCCGACGGTGGATGGCGCGGCCGATAACAACCTGACCATGCCGCTGATGGTGATAGACGAACATGGCCGCGAACATAGCCAACCGACCATCCGCGAGCGCGCCCTGACGATATTTCTTAACAGCCAAGAAATTGTTACCGCCATGACGATTGGCGACCACCCTGATTATTTGGCGATTGGTTTTTTAAGCAACCAAAAAATGTTACGGCCCGACGACGAAATAACCGCGGTCGATGTCGATGATGATTTGGGCGTCGTCGTGGTGCGCACCAAAAAACCAACCCATTTTGAAATCAAATCCAAGAAAAAAATTGTGACATCGGGCTGTGGCCAGGGCACGGTGTTCGGCGATATCATGGACGAGGTCGAAAAACAAAAAATTACCAGCCAGCAAAAAATCACCACCACGCAATTGCAATCCTTGTTAAAAAAAATTGTCCTGACGCCCAGCCTTTATTTAACCGCCGGCGCGATTCACGGCTGTGTGCTGGCGATGGGGGATGAACCAAAAATATATGTCGAGGATGTCGGTCGCCACAATGCGGTGGATAAAATCGCCGGTTACATGCGGCAACATAATATCGCGGGCGACGATAAGATTTTTTATACCACCGGGCGATTAACGTCGGAAATGGTTATTAAATGTTTGCTGATGAATATCCCGATATTGGTGTCGCGCAATGGGTTCACGGTTTACGGCGTTGAATTGGCGCGGCGCGCCAATGTAACAATGATTGCCCGTGCGCGCGGCGACCGCTTCACCATTGTGTCGGGTGCGGAACGCATTTTGTTTGATAAAAAATAAAAAATTTGCGAGGATAAAAAAATGAATAACGACGAAAAAGTAGATTTCGGTTTTGAAAAAATCGACCGCGGTGAAAAAACCGGCCGGGTGCGCGATTTGTTTGCCGGCGTGGCCAACAAATATGACGTGATGAATGATTTGATGAGCCTGGGCCTGCACCGCCATTGGAAGGACCAATTTGTTGCCCGCATCCCCAATAACAGCAATTTGCTGGATGTCGCGGGCGGCACCGGCGATATCGCCATTCGTTATTTAAAAAATGCCGCGCCGAATGACAAACGACGCGCCACGGTGCTGGACCTAACGGCGGAGATGATGACCGGTGGCCAACAAAATGCCGACCGCGCTGGTTTGTTTGGCAATATCGATTTTGTGGTTGGCAATGCCGAGGAATTACCATTCGCCGATGAAACATTCGATGCGGTTACCATTTCCTTTGGCCTGCGCAATGTTACCAACAAAGAAAAGGCGTTGCGCGAGATGCGCCGCGTGTTGAAACCCGGCGGCAAGTTTTTGTGTTTGGAATTTTCGAAGGTGGTTTTGCCCATGCTCGACCAGCTTTATGAAAAATACAATTTTACGATTCTGCCGTTGCTGGGCAAATACGTGGCGCGTAACGAGGATTCTTATCGTTACCTGGCCGAAAGCATTAAATTATTTTATAGCCAAGATGAATTGGTTGAAAAAATGAAGCTTGGCGGTTTCGAGCGAATCGGCTATGAAAACCTAACCGGCGGCGTGGTGGCAATTCACCACGGTTATGCCCTATAATATTTATCAAAAAATTCCGCCCCGAATTGGTTGATGACCATAATTTTTTTATAAAAAAAATTATAAAAAAGACGACAGAAACAATATAAAGGAGATTGTTATGGCCAAAGATTACACCCAAATTATGGACGCCCCCTACGCGATACTCACCCAATTTCAGCGTGATTTTTCATTTGAAAACCCGGGTATATTAAAATTTTTGGTTGGCGCGGTAACGGGCGAGCCACAACATAACATGGATTGGAACCTCAGCCTTAACAAATTGCAAGACACCGATTACGAGGTTGTGATGAAAATGACGTTGGCGGCAAAAATAAAAGAGGAAACATTGTATATGGTTGAGGCGCAATATGGTGCCATCGTGCGCGTTAACCCAAAAAACGAAAACATGACCAACCCGATTCTATCGGCGGAGGTGCCATCGCATCTTTACCCTTTCATCCGCGCCATTATTGCCAAGGCGGTGGCGGACGGCGGTTACCCGCCATTGTTATTGCCACCGATTGATTTCCACGGGCATTTTGTGCAACGGATGCAGGAGTTGGAAAAAGAACAGGCCAATAAGGATAATAGTAACGGCGTGGCGGCGACCGCGGGCGGCGACAAACCAAAGCCCAGCGCGGGCAAGGCCGCCAAGCCGAACAAGACGACCGGCAAATCGACTGGCAAAAATCAGAAGTTGAATTAATTGTTATCGCGCGCAATGCGGCATCGCTTCGCGTAATAACAACTATTTTTTTTGCAACGCAATTGCTGTGCATTGGTGCATGGTGCGGGTGTTGCGCAGATAATAATTATAATTTTTTTATCGCGCTTGCCGCTGGCAACAGAGGTCATAAGCTAAAATGCTTAATTTGCCCTTGCCATTTTTTCAAAATAGTTTTAGGGCGATATATCCGACATTCATGATAAGAATTGGTTTTTATTATGTGCGCGTAGCTCAGCGGTAGAGCACCTGACTTTTAATCAGGGGGTCGAGGGTTCGAACCCCTCCGCGCATACCATAATATG
>JASGCL010000023.1:12623-25713 GCA_030054115.1 Hydrotalea sp. | reverse complement strand
ACCCCATTCGCATAACGAAGCGGCGTGGTATAAAAAAAAACAACCCGCCCTCAAGCAGCGAAGCGATAGGGCAAATAACATTGTAAGGAGCAAAAAAATGGCACAAAAAACAAAAGTTTGGGAAGGGGCAATTCGCCTGACCCATTGGGCATTGGCCTTGGCGATTCTCGGCCTGTTCATCACCGGTGAATTTAACCTATTTTTTTACCACATCATCCTCGGCAAAATCGTGCTGATGTTGGTGGTGTTTCGGGTGTTGTGGGGCTTTGTCGGCAGCAAGCCGGCGCGCATCCTGCCCGGCCTATTTGCGCTTGGCAATATCCCGGGTTATATGGGGCGATTGTTTTCTAAAAAAGCCGAATACACCGCCGGCCACACGCCGCTTGGTTGGGCCATGACATTCGCCCTGTTGTTGGCGGCCGGTTTGCAGGCATTGCTCGGCCTGTCGATGGAAAAAACCTATGAAGGGGTTACCTATGCCCACGAATTATCGCCATTGTTCAGCAATGTCGATTTGAAACACACATTCAATTTCATCCATACCGAAATCATGCCGGCCGTTATCATCACCTTGGTGTCGGTTCACGTGTTGGCGGTTTTTTGGTATTTGTGGCGCAAAAAACAAAACCTTGTCACCGGTATAATTACCGGCGTAAAAATGGTTGATGTCGCGCCAAAAACCGATTTCAAAAAACTTATCCTGCCGGCGATTATTGTGCTGGCGGTGTCGGTGCTTATCGTGTGGGGTTTGCTTGACCTGCCAAACCTGCTTGGCCTGGTGCCACCCACTAGCAATTAATTTTTGGCTCTTGTCAAATACGGCAAAACCGCCAATTTGCAATTGACAAATTGGGCAACGTGTTATAGCAAGGGGGCATTGGGGCATTGCCTTGCGCCTCTCTCTATTATGAAAAAAAATCGCTTCTTGCTTCCATTTTTTCTTCGCCTAATGCCGGTGTGCTTTTTGGCACTGGCGATGGCTGGCTGTGGCGGCAAGGCCATTACCGGCAACGCCGTGCCCAATGGCGATGCCGACCAAAAACTTATCAAGGGTAATACCAACGGCGTTGCATTCAGCGGTGATATTTTTAGCCGCGTCAACCGCGATGCCGATAACGGCACGTCGAACGGTGTTGTGGTTAACCCCTACCTGTGGCGTGCCAGCTTGGAAACCGTTGCCTTCATGCCCATGGCCCAGGTCGACCCCATCGGCGGCGTGGTTATAACCGATTGGGCCAGCATCCCCAGCCAACAAAATCAAAACGAACGTTACAAAATAAATATATTTATTTTTGGCCCGGTGTTGCGTGCCGATGCGGTGCGGGTTAAGGTGTTTAAGCAAACCCTTAGCGGTAGCACATGGCGCGACACCGCGGTGCCGGCCGATATGGCCAACAAATTGGAATTGGCGATATTGACGCGGGCGCGGCAAATTAAAATCGCCGCCACCCAACAATAATAATTTTTACGACAATTTTTTGACGAAATCTATCAGACCGATTTGGCGGTCGAGTTTTTGCCGTTCGGCATGCAGAATCGATTGCACCTGGTTGATGCAATTTTCCAAATTATCATTGACGATGCAATATTCATATTCTTGAAAATGCGCCATCTCGCGCGCCGAATCCTTCATGCGGCGTTCGACCACCGCCATTTCGTCTTGGGCGCGTCTTTTTAAACGGGTTAATAACTCCTCGCGCGACGGCGGCAAAATAAATATCCGCACCACGTCCTTGCTCATTTTTTCATGCAATTGTTGCGTGCCCTGCCAATCGATATCGAACAGCACGTCGCGCCCCTGCCGCAATTCTTGCTCGACCGATTGCAACGGCGTGCCATAATAATTGTCAAACACCTTGGCCCATTCCAACAATTCATTTTTGTCGCGCATGGTGATAAATTCTGCCTCATCGATGAAATGATAATCAACGCCGTCGACCTCGCCCTTGCGCGGTTTGCGCGTCGTCACCGATACTGATAACACCAAGTTTGATTCGCGCGCGATAAGGGCGCGGGTGATGGATGTTTTGCCCGCCCCCGACGGCGAAGACAACACCAATAACAGGCCGCGATTTTTTATCAATTGTCGATGCGCCATTTTTTTAATTTTTGTTTGATATATATTTTTCGATATTTTTTGCGTGGTCAAGAAAGTTGGTCGAAAAATCGTGGCCACCGCGCCCATTGGCAACAAAATAAAGGTAACTGTTCCGTTCGGGTTTGGCGACCGCAAATAATGTTTCGCGGCTGGGGTTGGAAATGGCGGTAATCGGCAAGCCATAATTGGTATAGGTGTTCCACGGACTGGGTTTTTTCAAATCCTTGATGTAAAGTTTTCTGTTCAATTCGCCCAGCCCGTTGCTCAGGCCATAGATAACCGTTGGGTCGGTTTCTAACCTCATGCGTTTTTGCAACCGATTGAGGAACACGCCGGCGATGCGCGCCTTTTCCTGTTTGATGCCGGTTTCGCGTTCTACAATCGAGGCAAAAATCACAAATTCTTTTTTGTTTTTTATGTAAGGGTCAAGAATCGGGTCGTGAACCGCCCAGGCCTGGTCGACGCTGGCCTCCATCGCCTTTGCCATTTTATCCAACAAATCTTGCCGCTTGGTGCCGCGCCGATAATTGTAACTATTGGGGAGGAGCGATCCCTCGGCCGGCATCCTGGTAACACTGCCGGTTAAAAACGGCGCGTCGACCATCTCGCGCAGGGCTTGCTTCACCGTCCAACCTTCAATCAGAACAAAAACCTCCTCGATGGTTTTGCCGGCAAAAATATCATCAAGCACGCGGTAGCTGGAAACCTGGCCGACAAATCGGTAATCACCGGTTTTTAAATTATTTTGGCGGCGCGTCAGGTAAGCAATAACCTTAAAACCTATTTTCGCCCTTATCACCTGTTTATCGACCAGGGTGGTGGCGATGGCCTCCAAGTTTGCGCCATCGGGGATAGAAATTTCTTTATCGCGGCCAACCTGAACATTACCAAAAAAATAACATAACAGAAAAACGAAAACCAGCACGCCGACCTCCAGCCCGAGGATTTTTTTTGAAAGTAATGAAATTTTTTTGGGCATGGCGGGGCTTGCAATCGTAACCTTGTTGATAATCTCGTTGTAATAGCAACGATTCTTAACCGATGCAATTTATTGTCTAGTTTTTAACCAACCATAAGCTAATACAAATCCCCCAAAAAGCCCGCATAGGTTGGCTTTTGACGCCCCCACTGCTCAAAGTCCCCCGACAAGCTCTATTATCCGGCTTATCGCGGCCCGTTACACCGCGCCAAACACCACCGAGGCATTGGTGCCGCCAAAGCCAAAACTATTCGACATGGCAAAATTAACTTTCCGTTCCTGCGCGGTCTTGGCCACCAGGTTTAAATCGCACCCTTCCGATGGGTTATCAAGGTTAAGGGTCGGCGGCAATTGACCGGTTTGAATCGCCTTTATCGTGAATATCGCCTCTATCGCGCCGGCACCACCCAGCAAATGACCGGTCGCCGATTTGGTCGACGACATGGCCAATTTGTAAGCATGGTCTTTAAAAAGATTCTTCACCGCCCTTAATTCAATTTCATCCCCCAGCGGCGTCGAGGTGCCATGGGCATTGATGTAATCAATTTTTTCCAAATCCAAGTTGCCCATCGCCAAGGCCTGGCGCATGGCGCGGAAACCGCCGTTGCCATCGGGCGGGGGCGCGGTCAAATGATGCGCATCGCCCGACAGGCCGTAGGAAACAACCTCGGCGTATATTTTTGCGCCGCGTTTTTTTGCATGTTCGTATTCTTCCAACACCATCATGCCCGACCCTTCGCCCATCACGAATCCATCGCGGTCTTTATCCCACGGGCGAGAAGCCTTTTCCGGTTGGTCGTTGTATTTGGTCGACAGGGCACGCGCCGAACAAAAACCGGCAATGCCGATGGCGCATACCGCCGCCTCGGCCCCGCCCGACAACATAATATCGGCGTAACCATCGCGGATGAAGCGCATCGAATCACCAATCGCGTGGGTGCTACTGGCGCAGGCCGTGGCCACCGCGTGGTTCGGCCCTTGCCAGCCGTATTTTATCGAAATAAAACCGGCAATCAAATTCACCAAATTGGCGGGAATAAAAAATGGGCTAAGGCGACGTGGCCCCTTATCCCGCACCTCTATCGAGCCAGCCTCAATCCCGGGCAGGCCGCCGATGCCCGAACCGACCATCACGCCGGCACGTTCTTTTTCTTCGTCCGACAAATTGGTCAGGCCGGCATCCTCCACCGCCATGGTGGCGGCGGTGTAGCCATATTGAATGAATGGGTCCATCTTTTTTTGTTCTTTGAATTCTATCCACTCGCTGGGGTCATATTTGTTTTCGGCCTTACTGCCGCGTGGTATTTCACCAGCAATTTTGGCGGCCATGGCTGATGCGTCAAACCGCGTAATCGGCCCAATGCCCGATGTGCCAGCAATCAATTTTTGCCACACATGGTCGACCCCCAAACCAAGCGGGCTTATAATCCCCATGCCTGTTACCACCACACGTCTTGACATAATTTTGTTCCTTTTGATTTTTTTATAATCTAGCAGTAAATTTTAGCCACCATATACCAACCGCGCAAAAAAATCAATATCGCACAATATCGCCAATATCGACCAATATTGACCATGGGGGACAAAATAATGGGCTGGCTTGGAATTATCGAATAATATTTGTTTTCTGGATTTTGGGTAAAAAAAAACAACAACGGCAAGGAGCCGTCATTGTTTTTTTTTAAAAAAATAAATAGTTAAAAACTATTTTGCTTTTTCAGATAGCAAGTTAATTGCATCGCCAACAGTGGCAATTTTTTGTGCGGCCTCATCGGGAATTTCGCAATTGAATTCTTCTTCAAAAGCAAAAACCAATTCGACGGTATCAAGTGAATCGGCACCCAGGTCATCAATAAAGCGCGCGGTGGGAACCACCTTCGCCTCTTCAACGCCTAAGTGATCGATAATAACTTTTTTAACACGGCTTTCAACATCACTCATGGTATGTTACCCCTTGTTCTGTAATAATCATTTGTTGGTTAGAGCGCGATGACAAATTATCAACGGCCATTCTAAAAAGTTTTTACAGCAAATAAGCGCCCCCTTTATCTGCACTTTTAAGAACCATTATTTAATAGCCAGCTTTAAGCGAAAAGGCAAGTAAAATTTCTTACGCCGGCAAGCGGCCATACAACCGCAAACGCGACACGCCACCATCGGGGAAAATTTTTAACCTGGCGTGCGATATTGCGCCAATCGCCTGCAACGATTTTTTATCGAATGTATGAATATAATCGGCGCGCAATTTTACCTGCGGCAATAATACTTGCCAATTTATTTTTTCATCCTTCAACAGCTCTTCATCGCTGATGTTATTTTTTAACATCACGCCCTCTATCATGCAACTATCCGGGTAATTGCCTTTATAATGGGCGGTGTCGACCACCACCTTATCAATAATACCAGCGTGCGCCAGCGCCAGCACCAGCCAATCGTGACTCGGTAGGTTGCGTTGCCGCCGCGTTTCCCAACCATCGCCCATGTTGATGGCGCGGCGTTCGGCCAACAGCGATGATACATTGCCATAATGCGCATCGTTATAACCAATAATCCGCCCGCCGTATTTCAACGCCGACAGCTCGATATCCTTATGGTTTTGCTTGGCTTGCCAGTCGCATTTTGGTTCGCCATAAACCCGCAAACGCGCGATGCCGCCATCGGGGAAAATCGAAACCCGCAACACGTTAAATTCGTGGGCGGTGTTGATGGTAAAAAAATGATAGCTATCGCCTTGCAAATTTGTTTTTGCCAACAATGGTTGCCATTTTATTTTTGCCAGGTTTTTTTCTAATGTTTTATCATTGTCGCCCTTGCCTTGCTCGGGCATAATCGCGCCCTCAACCATTACCGCCGGCGGAAAATTGCCGGTAAAAAAATGGGTGTGAATGCCCAAACCATGAATAACGCCGCGCGCGCCAAGTTTTATAATCGCATGGTCGTGGCCACCCTGGCGGCGGCGGCGCGTTTCCCACCCATCCATCCATTTGCCGTGGTTGTCATATTTATCGGGAAAAAATAATGGCTCGTGGTCTTGGAGCATTCTGACCGGTGGGGCAAAAAAATCGTCGCTGGCGTATAAAATACTCGCCCCCATCATCGGGCTGGCCAAATTATGGTGGCGCGCAACAAACGACGGCGGGTTTTTGGCTGGCGGCGGCGTTACGGCCGGCCGTTCGGGTGCGGTAATAACCTCTTGATTTTTGGTTGGTTTATTATTTTTTTTACTCATAACATGGTCGCTTGTTGGTTGTGACAAAAATGATTCGGTTTGTTGGCCCACGACGTACCTAACAAATAATTGCCTTGAAAGCAACGGCAAGAAAAACTATAACCCTGATAAGCAATAACCATGATAACTAATAACATGTCAAGCCGAGCAAATAACATGACCGATAAATTGACCGAAATTTTTGCGCAACGAAAGCAGGACATTGCCCAGGCCATGACCAAAACCACGCCAGAGGCAATGGCCGCCATGGCGCGGGCGCGGCGCAGTAATGGCCGGCCATTTCATTCGTTGCATTCTACCCTGCGCACGGCGGTGGCCGATAAAACATTACCGCTTATCGCCGAGGTAAAAAAGGCCTCGCCATCGCGCGGCGTTATTCGCGCCGATTTTTCGCCGATAAATATCACGCAAGATTACCTGACCGCCGGTGCCACGGCCTTGAGCATTTTGACCGAGCCACGATGGTTCCAGGGCGATGACAATTATTTGCGCAACGCCGCCAGCATGACACAAAAACCAATTTTACAAAAAGATTTTATTTTCTGCGATTATCAATTGCACCAGGCGTCCGCCATGGGGGCGGATGTCGTCTTGCTCATCCTCTCCGCGCTTGATGATAAAACCGCCAAGCTGTTGGAGGAAACCGCGCTTGACCTGGGGCTGGAGGTTTTATTGGAAACCCATGATGAAGTTGAAATTGCCCGCGCCAACGCGATGCAATCACCATTGATTGGCGTCAACAACCGCGACCTGAAAAACCTAGTGGTGTCTTTAACCACCGGTGAAAAAATGCTCGAAAAAATTCATCCCGACAAATTGGCGATTGCCGAAAGCGGCTTGACGTCGCCCGCCGATGTAAAAAAAATGTGGGACGCTGGGGCGCGCGGTTTCCTCATCGGCGAATATTTTATGAAACAGCCCGATGTTTTTACCGCCTGCCACGACCTGGTCACGCAATCCAACCAATTGATATTTAAATAAAAAATGACCGATAAAAAACTTTCCCATGTTGATGCCAGCGGCAAGGCCGCAATGGTTGATGTGTCGCAAAAACCCGAAACCGAACGGCTGGCACGCGCCATGGCGCGGGTTATCATGCAACCCGCAACCTTAACCGCAATTATCGACAACAAAATAAAAAAGGGCGATGTTTTCACCGTCGCCAAATTGGCCGGCATCCAGGGGGCAAAAAAAACATCCGACCTTATCCCGCTGTGCCACCCCTTGGCGCTATCGCATATTTCGGTTGATATGGCGGTTGATGAAAACCCTGATATCACCGCGGTGGTTATAACCGCCACCGCCAAAACCACCGGCAAAACCGGCGTCGAGATGGAGGCCCTAACCGCGGCCGCCGTCGCCGGCCTAACGCTTTACGACATGGTGAAGGCTATCGACAAATCGGCTATCATCACCGATATAAAATTGCTGGAAAAATCCGGTGGCAAATCCGGCGTTTTTAAATTGCCAACCACGTAACCGCGCCCTGGTAACAGCGCGGGTAATCGCCAGTGTAACAATCCTCAACATAATTCGGCCAATAGTTTTTTACTGCTCGCCAATAGCTGGTCGATATTTTTTGCGGGTTGCGGAAAAATTATTTTTTCTATTATTTGTCCGGCCTTGCTTTCCTTCACCACCCGCGCCTTGTTACGGGTGATAAGTTTTAATAATTTATCGGGGTGGCGAACTTTATTTTCATAAAACACCACGCTCATGCTGGCGCGGGCGGTGGCATTGGGGTTTGCCCTGGGGTTGGCCATGGTGTTCACCGTGGCCGGCGGGGTAATTTTTAATTCGCTGACGTGCGCGGCGTAACATAATTGTTTTAATTCTATCACCGACAATAAATTTTTTGTCTCGGGCGGTATCGGGCCGAATCTATCGCGTAAGGAATCTTGAATCTCTTGCAAGTTTTTTTCATCGAATGCCTCCGACAATTCTTTATAAAGTGCCAACCGCACCATTTCATCAGGGATGTAATCCTCGGGGATAGCCACCGCCAAGGGCAGAACAATATGCGGCGACCATAACAGCAATCGATTTCGCCCTATCGCTTCACTGCTTGAGGGCGATATGCTCTGCCCTATCGCTTCGCTACTTGAGGGCGATATGCTCTGCCCTATCGCTTCGCTGCTTGAGGGCGATATGCTCTGCCCTATCGCTTCGCTGCTTGAGGGCGGGGCAAAATCTTTTTCTGATAATTTGGCCAGGGCCGCCATCACCATTTTTTGATACAGCTCAACCCCGACCTCCTTGATATGGCCAGATTGTTCCTCGCCCAACAAATTTCCCGCGCCGCGCATATCAAGGTCGTGACTCGCCAGGGTGAAGCCCGCCCCCAAGTGATTCAAATCATCCAACAGCTCTAATCTTTTTTTGGCATTCTTGGTGATGGGTTTTTCCTTGGGGTAGGTGATAAAACAATAACCCTGCTTGGTCGACCGCCCCACCCGACCGCGCAATTGATATAATTGCGCCAAGCCAAATTGGTCGCCGTGAAAAATAATAATCGTGTTGACATTCGGCAAATCCAAACCGCTTTCGATGATGTTGGTCGACAGCAAGCCTTGATACTTGCGGTCGGCAAAATCGGTCATGGCCTGGTCGACATCATCGCCCGGCATTTGGCCGTGGGCAATGGTGATGGCCATTTCCGGCACCAGCTCGCCCAGCGATTTTTTAATCGTCGGTAATTGGTTGATGCGCGGCGCGACGAAAAAAATTTGCCCGCCACGCGCCAATTCATTTTTGATAACCCGCTTGATGTCGAATGGGTCCAAATGGGCAACGGTGGTTTTAATCGGCAACCGCCCGGGCGGCGGGGTGGCGATAAGCGATAGGTCCTTGATTCCATGGAGCGACAATTGCAAACTGCGCGGAATCGGCGTCGCGCTCATCGCCAGCAGGTGAACATTTTTTGCCAACTCGCGCGCCCGTTCTTTTTGCTTGACGCCGAAATGATGTTCCTCATCGATAATCACCAGCCCCAAATTTTTTGGCATGACCGAGCGATGCAACAGCCCGTGCGTGCCAACCACAATATCAACCGCGCCATCATTTATTTCTTCCTTAGTTTTTTTGGCATCAGCCGGCGATACAAACCGCGACAATTGTTTTATCCGCACCGCGACATTTTTGAATCGTTTGACAAAATGATGGTAATGTTGCCGTGCCAACAACGTGGTCGGCGTCACCACCAACACCTGCTTGCCGGCCATCACCGCGCAAAAACTGGCGCGCAGGGCGACCTCGGTCTTACCAAAACCAACATCGCCGCAAATCAATCGGTCCATCGGCCGGTCGGTCGCCAAATCATTTTTCACGGCGATAATCGCCTGCTCCTGGTCGCGGGTTTCGGGATATGGGAACAGCGATGCGAATTCCAAATAATCGCTGTCCTTCGCCACCAATGGTGTCGCCTTGATGGTCTGGCGCAGGGCGGCGTTGCGCGCCAATTTTTCCGCCAATTCTTTAATATGGGCGCGGGTTTTGGCAACGCGCATTTGCCAATCGGCCGAGCCCAATTTATCCAGAATACCATTCAGCGGCGGCGCCGGGTCGGGCAAATCGCCATAGCGCTGTAACCGGTCGAGGTTTTCAATCGGCAGGTAAACCTTGTCGCCATCGCGATAGGCCAGGGCGACGCAATCATGCACCCGGCCGCCGGCGGTGATGGGCTTCAACCCCAAAAATTGCCCGATGCCGTAATCGATGTGGGTTATCAAATCGCCGGTTTTTAATGTCGTGATGTCTTTGATTAATTTTTCTACCGTGGCGCGGCTAGTTCTTGGTTGCGCGGTGCTGGGCGATAATTGAAATTCAACTTGGAAAACATCGTGGTCGGTGATGATGGTCAAATCGTCGCCCCATTGTTCGCCGTGGCGCAATGGCATGACCGCCAAGATTATTTTCTTTTTTTTATCCAGCAAGAAATCAGAAAAACTTTTTTTGTGGTCTGCCACCAGCACCGGCGGCATGTCATCGCCCGCCAATATCTTTTGCCACCGGTGCAGGCTGGCCGTGTTATGGGCGGCAACCAATAAACTGGTGGGGGAATTTTTTATCGCGGCGAAAAGATGTTGATAAAAAAAATCGCCATCATTATTCTTATCATTATTTTTTTCATGGTTTTTATGGTGCGCGGTCGCCATGTTGTGCGACAAATCGACAAACATTTGTTGCCAGCCGGAATCCAGCGGCGTGGTGGCAATATCGATGATGTTGTCATGATTCTCTGCCTCGCCCTGCAGGGTAAAAAAATTTTCTGCTTTTGCTTGCCATTGCGCCGGCGATAGAATTATTTTTTCTGGCGGTAGCGGCGGCAGGATAATATCATTAATATTATTTATTTTTTTATTTTTTTGCGCCGTGTTTTTCGCCGGTTGGCGGACAGCATATTCCTCCGCCCGGTCGTGGTAATCGCTGTCGACGATGGCCCACTGTTGCGTGATTTCATTATCAGCGCGCCCCAAGTTGCAAACCATGAAGTCAGTGCCAAGGTAATCCAGCAGGCCGTGGCCGCCCTTATCCCCCTTGCCGCCCTTACCACCATCACCAAAAAACAATGGCCGATAATATTGCAAATCATCATCGTCAAAAAAAGATTTATCAAAAATATCGGGCGGCAATGATAAAGAAAATTCCTCCCTCATGCGGAACAGAAATGTTTTTTGCGCCGATTTATCAAACGGCATTTCAACATTGGGCAAAATTTTTACCGCCGCAATTTTTTGCGGTGTGGTCAAACGACGTTGGTCAAGCGGCGAAAAATAATATATCCCCTCGACCTGGTCACCAAAAAAATCGATGCGCAATGGTAAATGTTGTGGCGCGACCATCGCCCCATCACCGCTGTCGGCCACCGCGATAGGAAAAATATCGATAATACCGCCATGGCGCACCATGTCGCCGACGGTTCGCACCTCGGCGGTGCGCTCATACCCCAGTGCCAACAGGTTTTCTAACAACCGCGCCATCGGGTAATTTTTGCCGGCCGCAATATTCACCACGCGGTTTGCAACAAACGCCGGCGGTGGCAAATGCTCCATCGTCGCATGGTAACTGGTCAACAGCACCATGCCGCCGTGATGATTTTGCAGGGCAAACAAGGCCGTGGCACGGGCGCGGGCGGCCTCCGCCGTGCTATCAAATGGCGGAAAAGAAAATAACGCCAGGTGCGGTTGATGGCACAACAACAATTGTTTTTGCAACTCCATTTCTTGTGTATCGCGGCACAACAGCAATATTTTTTTTCCCGCCTCGGCCAAGCTTGCCACCACGCCGGCCAACGCCAATGGCTGGGCACCACGCCACACCACGTTGTTTCCGGCGGGCGAACCGCCGCCTGATGATTTTTTGCTCGCCAATAAAAAATTAGCCTGGGCTTGGGCGACGCGCCCCGCGGTGTCAAAAAAAATAGCTGTCATGTTATTTTTTTATCATGATGCGAAATTCTGCTTTAGAAATAGTCGTCGGCTTTAAAAAAATATCCATGATAAATTGCTCGTCTTGTTTTAAAAAATTAATCACCGCGCGTAATTCATCCTGCGACCAGCCGTCAAAATTATTTTCACGCTCGCTGGCGAAAAAATGCTCAAGCCGGGCGGTTAATTCCTTGGTGCCGCGCTGTCTTATCCGCCAATCAATTTCCGCAAGTAAAGTTGCTTGGTGCATGGGGATAAAAAAATGACGCCGTTCGTTGGTTTAAAAAAATGGTAGGCCTGGCAGGAATCGAACCTGCGACCAAACCGTTATGAGCGGTCCGCTCTAACCTCTGAGCTACAGGCCTATAACAAAGATGATTAAAGCATGCTTACAAAAAATTCAAGCCAACAATCACGCGCGGCGTCTTTGGTCGGATTTTTTTTGCGCAACACAAAATTAATTTTGTTACTCTTTAACAATATAAAATAATTCGTCCAATTCGTATGGGTCGAATAACCCCATGTAACGTTGGCCGCCGGCCTTGCCAGTCACCAAATAACAATTGCCACGCGTCAATTGCACACGTTTTACCCCGACGCGACCGGTCAATATATTGATAAGGTCGCGCATCGACTGCATATCTTCCTTTTTGCCCTTGCACACCGTGTTGAGTAATTTTCCCTCGCTACCGGGTGGCAATTGCTCGCGCGCGATTGCCGATTGTGCGCTGGCCAAACCAACTATTCCCGCCAACAGGAGACAGGCGATGGTTTTTTTATTTTTTTTCATTGACGGCGACCTTCCTTTTGTGATGTTAAACATTACCAAAAATACATAAAAAAGTCAAAATAAAAAAGGCATCTGTTTTTTCAAACAGATGCCTACAAAAATAATCTTTTTGTTAAAAAAAAATTTCGATGATTACATCGAGCATTTTTTCATCATTTCTTTGTCCTTGTCGGTCATTTTTGACTGATCCATTTTCATCATCTTGTCGCATTTGGCTTTCATATCGCCAGCCGAAGCCGAAGTAACCGCGGTCAAGGCAAACGCCAAGGCCAATAATGTAGTGATTTTTTTCATAAGTATTATCCTTTCAATGATAATTATAGTTATAGTTTACCAGTGACACCATGTCTCCGATTTGTTTCCTCTAGCATGTTTCGCGGCAACTTACAATAAGCTAATAGAAATTATTCGCGTCACGCCCGTAACGGCGTCAAAAAAAAAGCACCTGTCCAAAAATGAACAGATGCCTTAAAAAAAATAATCTTTTTTTTAAAAAACGGATTACATACCCGATTTTTTACAAGCCTTGGCGACTTTCATGTCGTCCGCGCTCAAAGAAGCTTGGTCC
>JASGCL010000023.1:0-12523 GCA_030054115.1 Hydrotalea sp. | reverse complement strand
TTTTTTACAAGCCTTGGCGACTTTCATGTCGTCCGCGCTCAAAGAAGCTTGGTCCATTTGCTTGATTTGATCGCAGGTCGCTTTGTCTGGTTGCGCAGAAGCGGCAACCGCTGAAGAAGTGATGGCCAAGCCGAAGGCTAGCACGTATGATAATGCAATGATTTTTTTCATGATATATTATCCTTTCAATGATAATAAATTATTAATATTGCCGTTTGCGTTATTGCCAACAGCGAATTTCTTGTATCACCCTTTATATTGCGCGACAATCGATGCAGGGATTTTTGGCTTTGCTTTGCTGTATTTTGTCGGCAACTATCAAAAAGAAAAAAGGCACCTGTCCAAAAATGAACAGATGCCTTAAAAAAAAATAATCTTTTTTTTAAAAAACGGATTACATACCCGCTTTTTTACAATCGGAGAGCACTTTCGAGTCGGCCGAAGTCAAAGCAGTTTGATCTTTTTGTTTCAATTGATCGCAGGTCGCTTGATCTGGTTTCGCGTTCGCCGCGGAAGCGACGGTGGTGAGAGCCAAGCCAAAGGCCAAGAGCGATAGCAATGCAGTGATTTTTTTCATAAGTATTATCCTTTCAGTGATAATGTAATGTTAACGTTACGTTGTCAGCGTAATTACCGACAACGAAATTATTGTAACACCCTTTACCCGGTGCCACAACCGCTGGACAAGTTTTTGGCTCACACTATCAAAAAATAAAAAAGGCTTCTGTTGTTTTTCAAACAGACGCCTTACAAAAATAATTTTTTGTTGATGAAGAAAAAAATAATTACATTTTCATCATTTTTTTGCAGACGTCCATTTTTTTCATGTCGTTCGCACTCATGGATGCTTGATCCATTTTCATCATTTTTTTACAGCTGGCTTTGTCCATGCCCCTCATGTAATCGTCATCGTCATCGTAATCGGCCATAGCAACCGACGAGACAGACAAGCTTATCGCCAAGACGGCAAATAATTTTTTCATGTTCGTTCCTTTCAAAGTAAAACAAATATTTAGTAAAAATACCCCCGGCGTTATTGCCAAGAGAGTTATACTATAAATTGTTTATTTTTCTTGTCAATAGGAGGCCGTAGCAATAGATTTTTGCTATTTTGCGCGCGGGCTGGCGTAGGCGTTGATTTTACTGGTTTTAAGGCCGGCACCGATTAAGGCCTCGCACAATTTTACCGCCGTCACCACGCCGTCAATCACCGGCAGGCCGCAATCCTTGGTCAATTGCTGGGTCAGGTCGGCCATGCCGGCGCAACCCAATATCACTGCCTCGCAATTATCCTCGGCCGCGGCGCGCATGATTTCGTCTTTTATCTTTTGCCGCGCCTCGTCGCCCTTTTTGCCGGGTTCTTCTAATTGCAACACGGGGATATCGGCCGCCCGCACCTTGCGGCAAAAATGCGCCATGCCGTATTTATGCGCCAACTCCTCGATAATCGGCACCGAACGTTGCAATGTCGTCACCACCGAAAAAGACGTGGCCAGCATCGACGCGGCATGCATCGCGGCCTCGCAAATGCCAACCACCGGCCCGGCAACAATTTCGCGACAGGCATGTAGCCCCGGGTCATCGAAACAGGCCAGGACAAAACCATCGGCCCCGGCGGCTTCGGCCTTTTTCATTTCGCGTAATAATGATGGCAAGCTCATCGCCTCGTCATAATGCCCCTCGATAGATGCTGGCGTGTCGGTTGGGTTCGATGAAATAATTTCGGTGCCCGCGCTGACAAATTGCGCCGCGACGCGGTGGCATTTTTCGGTCATGCCGCGGGTCGAATTGGGATTGATAATAGCGATTTTCATGTTGGTTGCCCTAACCACCCAAATACATTTTTTTGATTTTTGGGTCGTCGCGCAATTTTTTCGAATCGCCGCTCATGGCGATATTGCCGGTGCTGATTAAATAGGTGCGGTGCGAAATGCTCATCGCCAATTGCGAATTCTGCTCAACCAAAACAACCGACACCTTGTCATCGCGGTTGATGGCGACAATCGACCGCGCAATATCCTGCACCAATTTTGGCGCAATGCCGAGCGATGGTTCGTCGAGCAACAATAGTTTTGGCCGCGTCATCAGGGCGCGACCAATCACCAACATCTGTTGTTCGCCACCGCTCATGGTTGATGCCTGCTGGCGAAAACGTTCTTTCAAGCGCGGGAATTTTTCTAACACCTTTTCCATATCATCGGCGATCTGTTGCTTGTCGGTTTTGGTAAATGCCCCCATCAACAAATTATCGCGCACCGACATCAGGGGAAAAACATGCCGCCCCTCGGGCACCATGACAATGCCTTTTTTAACCAAGGTCTGCGGCGGCAGGCCGTTAATTTTTTGCCCATTAAAATAAATTTCGCCGCCCGCTATCGGCCGCAGGCCAGTAACCGCCCGCAGGGTTGATGATTTGCCCGCGCCGTTGGTGCCGATAAGCGCGACCGTTTCACCGGTGGCAACCGTCAGCGACACACCCTTCAGGGCGCGCACCTTGCCATAATTCAGCACAACATTTTTTAATTCCAAAATATTATCGGTCATTTTTTATCTCCTTATATACCTATCGAATCGTCTTTAACACCAAGGTAAGCCTCGATGACTTTTTGATTATTGCGAATCTCCTCCGGCAGGCCCTCGGCAATTTTTTCACCAAAGTTGACCACCACAATGCGGTCAGAAATTTTCATCACGGCGTGCATGTCATGCTCGACCAACAAAATGGTGATGCCTTTTTTACAAATGCTCCGCACCATCGCCACCGCCTTTTCGGTTTCCTCCATATTCATGCCGGCGAATGGCTCGTCGAGCAACAACACCTTTGGCCCGGCCGACAGGCCGATGGCGATGCCAAGCGCGCGCAAATGGCCGTGCGGCAGGTTGAGGGCGAATTCGCCCGCGACCTTATCAAGGCCCACCAATTTCAAAATCGCCATCGCCGAATCATAAAACCGCTTGTTATCCTCGCGCGCGGCCTTTGAATTGACATAAAAACCAAACAAGTTGGCACGTGCCTGCAAATGGTGGGCGATGATAACATTATCGAGCACCGACATGTTGCGGAAAATAGTTGTTTCCTGAAATGTTCGAATCACGCCGCGTTGCGCCGCCTTATGCGGGGCGAGGCCGGAGATGCGTTTTCCTTCAAAAATAACCTGGCCGGCGGTCGGCAACAAAAACGATGATATCAATTTAAACAAGGTCGATTTGCCCGCGCCGTTCGGCCCGATAATCGACAGGATTTCATTTTTTTTCACATCGAACGAAACGCCATTGACCGCGGTCAAACCACCAAATTTTTTGGTGATGCCTTGCACGCTAAAAAATTCGCCACTCATTTTATTTTCTCCTTTTGCTGGGTTTCGCTTTTGCGCCATTTTTCTTGTCGGCGATTGCTTGTTTTTTACTATTGAAAAAATCTAGCAGGCCATCGATCTTAATCGACAACAGACCATTGGGCAGGAATAGCATCATGCTTATCATCGCGGACGCGTAAATAAATAGCTGGTAATTGCCCATCACCGACAGCCAATCCCACGCGAAGTAAAGCACGGTCGCGCCGACAATTGGCCCAACAACATTCGACAACCCGCCAACAAAACAATAGAGCATGAAATCGACCGAATCCTTGACGACAAAGGCCGAGGGCGAAATCGATTGCAAATTGGCAATGAAGACCGCGCCACCGATACCGCCGAGGAACGACGAAATGGCAAAAGAAATAAGCCGCAACCGCGCGACATTAACGCCAATCGAGCTTGCCAATTCCTCGTTCTGTTGGAGCGAGCGCGCCAATATCCCCTGGCGCGAATGGGCCAGGCGATACATCAATAAAAAACCCGCCAGCAATAAAAAAACCGAAAGGTAATAAAACCCAACCTTGGTATCGGGCAGGCTGTCAAAACTCGGGATGAGCGTCATGCCAAAAATGGTCAGGGCCGGCGGGCTCGGCAAATTGCTAATCCCCTGCGACGAACCGGTAATCGGCGCCATGGTATCCGACAGGGCGAGCAAGGTCGTAACCTGAGTCAGGGTCAAGGACACCATCGCAAAATAAACGCCGCGCAAACGCAATATCGGCAGGCCGATGATAACGCCAATCGCGCTGGCCAAGATACCCGCCAGGGGCAGTGACACCCAAAAAGACCAACCCAATTTTGACACACAATAGGCCGAGGCATAACCGCCAATCAAGGCAAAAGCCCCCTGGCCGATATTGATGCGGCCCATCGAAAAGGTCAACCACACGCCCAGGCTGATAAGGCTGAGCAGGGCGACGTTCGTGAAATTGCCCATCAGATACCAATTTTTAGCCAGAATCAGCGGCCCGGGCACAATGCCCAGCAAGAGAATCGCCAGGGCAAAAAACCCAACGACCCTAGTGTTCCTTAGCGTAAAAAATTTTTTCATATAGTTCTGCTCCTGCTCCATTTATAAAACAAATATTTTTTCCAATTTTTTTTTAAGTCCTATTTCACCCTATTTTATCCCCATTTTATCCCCAAGGCTTGCCCATTAAACCCTGCGGGCGAATAGCCAAAAACACCATCAAGGAAGCAAAAATAATAAAATGCGTCAAGTCGCCAAGGCCAATCAAGGGCAAGAGCGACAATAAAACCGATTCCAACATGCCGAGGATAAACCCGCCCATAATCGCGCCCGACACCACGCCCGCGCCGCCCAACATGACCATGGTGAAGGCCTTGATAGAGGTTGGGTCGCCCAAGCCCGAATTAATACCGGTCACCGAAAACAACAGCCCGCCAACTATCCCCGCCAGCGCCGCGCCAAAGGCAAAACCCAGCATGGTGTAAAAATCAACATTAACCCCCATCAACCGCGCGGCCATTTTATCCTGCGCCAGGGCGCGCATCGCGCGGCCGGTGCGGCTCCATTGCATATACAATATAAAACCAACAATCATAATAAAGGAAATGCCGGCCACCAATATCCGGTCATAGGCGATAAGGACGCTACCCCAGGAAAAAACCCCATCGATTAATTTTTGACCATCGGGCATGCCCTTTTGTTGCTGGCCAAATAAAATCAAAATAACACTATCGAGCAAAAAAGCCGTGCCCGCCGCCAACAACATGGTGCTTTCATCGCGTGCCGAGCGGTTTATCACGGTGCGGAAGAAAAGCCGTTCGAACAGCCCACCGACCACCATCAACACCAATGCCGCGGCAATAACCCCCAAGAAAAAAGCAATCGCCAAGGGAAAATGCAATCCGCTGAACAGCCGTTCGGTCACGCCATAGGTAACAAACCCACCGAGCACGAACATTTGCCCATGGGCAAAGTTTAAAACATTCATCAAGCCAAAAATCAGGGTGAGCCCCAGGGCAATCAGCGCATATTGCGCCCCCAAATAAACACCATTAACTACAATTTCCATCTCTCTCTCCTTTTAATCACTAACGCTGAATAATTCTATATTTTTATTTGTAATAAATTTCTATATTTTTGCTCGGCAAATTCTGCTCTATTTTTTTTGCTTTGTAAATAGTTTTTTTGCAATGGATGCAAAAAAAATCCCCCACCAGTTTTTAAACAAAAATGGCGGGGGATTTAATCTTAAAAAAAATTAAGATATTTTTTCCTTAGTCAACTTTACCAACGAAAAGGGTTTTGAAAGACCCATTTTCATATTGGTTAACCACCATTGGCACAA
Organism: Hydrotalea sp.; assembly: GCA_030054115.1. NCBI lineage: Bacteria > Pseudomonadati > Bacteroidota > Chitinophagia > Chitinophagales > Chitinophagaceae > Hydrotalea > Hydrotalea sp. The sequence goes on along the minus strand of JASGCL010000023.1, from coordinate 6,849 downwards.
AAATTTGATTTTTTTGACCAAAATAGCCTTTGCCAACGAATGTCATTGGCATGTTGCCTTTGATATATGGATTTTTCATCGAGAAGGTTTCCGCCGTCTTTTTGAACTCATCTACATTATCAACCGCTTTCGGGTTGGCTTGCAAAACGCCGATGATATATTCCAAAGCATAAACCTTGGTATTTGATTCATCGTCATAAACACCAAATTTCTTGGTGTAACGCTTTACAAATTCCTTCATATCAGCCGAAGCCAATTCAGGGGTGGATGCCCCGCCCAAAGAAATGAAGCCATTGGCCGCACTGCCCGCGCTTTTCAGCTCGTCAGCATTTTGTGCGGTTTCGGTGGAAATGATGCCTTTGTAACCCAATTCCCGTGCCGATTTCAGCAACAATGGCGCGGCCGCAGGGGCAACACCAGAGAGAACCAGCAAGTCAGGGTTCTTTTTAATAACCGGACTCAAGATGGGGTTAAAGTCGGTGGTGCCAGACTTGTAAGTGCTCTTACCATCGACCACTTCCAAGCCAACAGATTTCGCCGCCGCCACACCGCTGTCGCGTTGTGAAATGGGGTCAGCATCATTGGCCGCCACGAAGGCAACTTTCTTCACGCCCTTGTTGGCTTGCAACCATTTGTAAATGGTTGGGCCTGATTGATAATTGGCGATCATCGCCAAATAAGCAGGGGCATTCGGTTTGGTGTAAAGTTGTTTGGCAAAAGCGTATGGGAAATACACAATGCCACGTTTCATCGCCACGTCATAGGCGGGGATAGCACCTTCATCGGTGTTTGGCCCGACCACGTAACGAACGCCTTGGCTCGCCATTTTTTCAAAACCGGCCACGGCCAATTTTGGGTCTTTTTTATCATCAAAGGTGACGATGTTGACTTTGTAAGTATCGGCACCAATTTTGACACCGCCCTTTTCATTCAACCAGTCGGCACGGGTTTGCATCGAACGAACGTTCGACGTACCCCACGCCGCCGCGGGACCAGATGTGACGCCGACAAAGCCGACGTTCAACACCTTATCAGCGGCATTAGCCGCCGCCGACATTGACAAAAGACCGAACGACAGGGCAAAAGCACTGACCGAGAGGCCTTTCATAAAGTTTTTTCTATTTAGCATTTTTTTCTCCTTATTATAAAGAATTGCTATTGCATAATTTAGGAGTTTAAAAAACGGCAGAACCATTAAGGCCACTTCGAGTAGCGCAACCATATAATCATTGATATTGTTATCCTTGACCAACTGGCGCAACCAACCCTCGATTCATAACCCCCTAATGTCCCAGCTTTAAACTAGAAGTGTAATATAGGTTGACTTTTCCTGTCAAGAAGAATCGCCGATAAAAATTGCAAAAAAAATAAAATAAAAATCAAAGCTATAGCCCAATTGTGCGCTTATAACGCCGCTACCTTGGCTATTTGGTGGATATTTCCGGCTTGGCTTGTTTCGGCCAAACATTCGATGTAGTTTGACTTTTGGCCGACCACCTTTTATAGGTCTATATAATTATTTTAATTCCAACCACCGCTTCAATAATTATCATCGCCCACTCGTTTTTCCCGTTTTATTGCATCGACCGCTAACCATCCGCCATTTTATACCATGAATACCATAAAAAAAAATAAGCCGAGGGTAAAATTATTCCACCTTACCCTAACACGGGTAATGGCCCATGCGATGGCGCACACCATGCTAACGCCGTTGTTTTATGGGTTGTTTGCGACTGGCCTGACGGCGGTGGGGGGTGGTTTTGCCGCCGATTCGGCAATGGCGCAAACCCTTCCAGGGAATACAAGCGCGCAACCACCCACCACGCAAGCCACCCCCGGCCAGCCACCCGAGCCTAAGAGCGGCACGCCACAACCGGCAACCAAGCCAGCCGCACCCGCCAATTCCCCCATTGCCGCACCGGTTGCGCCGTTGGTTTTTACCCCGCCAAGCACGGGCGGCGCAGGCAATAGCAAGAATAACAACGCGGGCGGTAATATCATCAAAACCATCAAAATCGGCGGCGCGCAAAAAATCGACCCGCAGACTATTTTAAGCTACCTGCCATTTAAAGTTGGCGACAGTTGGTCGAACGATGTCGCCAATGATTCCTTGCGAATCCTCAACAGCACCGGATTATTTGCTCTGGTCACCATTGGCGAAGCCAATGGCATCGTCACCATTAGCATTATGGAAAGCCCGGTCGTCGACCAGATTGCATTCGAGGGCAACAGCGACATAGAAGATAAGGATTTCCTGATGGTCCTGGCGCAGAACAGCCCGGTGCGGCCACGCGCGGTTTATTCACGCGCCGCGGTGAAGAAGGCCGTCAATATCATCCAGCAGGTTTACCTGCAACGTGGTTTCTTCCAAGCCAATGTGACGCCAAAATTAATCGACATCGGCAACAACCGCGTGCAATTGGTGTTCGTCATCAACGAGGGCAAAGCGCCCAAGGTCGGGGCTATCGAATTTTTTGGCAATGATAGTTTTTCTGATGGCTCCCTGCGGGCGGTGATTGCCACCACGATTTACAACCCGATTCGCTTTTTCGCCACCACCGACCAATATGACCCGAATCGTATCAAAACCGACCAAGATAATTTACTGCGTTTTTACCAAGACAATGGTTTTGCCGATGCCGCCATTTTGTCGGCCACCAGCCAATTAAATAAATCGCGCGGCGATTTCACCATCACCTATGGCATCAAGGAAGGGCCGCGCTATCGCGTTGATAAAATAAACTTAATCAGCGACATCAAGCAGTTAAAAATTGATGAATTGCGAAGCGGCATTGCCTTGAAAAAAGGAAATTATTATAAAATTTCATCCGTCGAAAAAACCCAGCGCGATATCGTCGCCGACCTGCGCGATAATTATAACTACCCATTTATGAGCGTGGTGCCAAAAACCACCACCCACCCCGACACCGGCCTGGTCGATGTTACCTTTAAAATTATGCAGGGGCAAAGGCAATATATCAACCGCATCGTCATCAAGGGGAACGGGCGGACGCTTGACAATATTATCCGCCGCAAATTACCAATTACCGAGGGCGACCCGCTTGACCAGGATGCCGTCAACCAGGGCCTGCAGTCGATACAAAACACCGGCTATTTTAGCGCGGTCAGCCCGCAATATGCGCCGGTGGCCGGCCGCCCCGACCGGGTTGATTTGATTATCAACGTGCAGGAAACATCGACCGGCGCGCTGAATTTTAGCGCGGGTTATTCAACCGCCCAGGGGATTATTTTGGGGGTTACATTCGGCGAAAATAATTTGCTCGGCACGGCGCGCGTCCTGACCTTTAACGGCCAATTTGCCATTCCGGTCGCCAGTGGCCAGGGTTCGTCCTTCGGTCAATCCTACAGCATTTCCTACACCGAACCTTTCTTGGCCGATAAAGATTTGGCCTTGATAACCACGCTTTACCGCACCGTAACCGACAACACCGCCAGCTTGCTCACCGAAACCCGCACCGGTGCATCGCTTGGCTTGCGCTTCAATTACAACAGATACCTATCGCAATATGTCTATTACAATTTCTATTTTAATAAAATCTCGGCCGACGCGGGCAGCCTTAACACCTCGGCCGTCGGCAGTTTATACGCTTCTATTTTTGGTTACCAAACATCTTATGACACGCGCGATAACCCCGGCGACCCACGGTCGGGTATGTATTTAACCTTTGGCAATGACCTGGCCGGTTTGGGCGGCGATGTTTATTACCTTCGCACCTCGGCCACCGGGGCGGGTTATTTAAAAATTCCGCTTGGCCTTAACAACGACCCGGTGTTGGCGATTGGCATCGACTCGGGTTATATTTTCCCCTTTAATAATAAAAAGGTTGGCTTGACCGACCGTTTCTACCTTGGCGGGGCGAACCTGCGCGGTTTCCAAGACAGCTCGGCCGGCCCATCCTACAGCGCGGGTAGCTCGACCAGCTTCCTCGGTGGCCGAAAATATTTCACGCAGAGTGCCGAATTGCGCGTGCCGATTGATTTCTTGTCCGACATTGGTGCGAAATTTATTCTGTTCAATGACATCGGTATCTTGGCCTTCCCCGACGAACGTAATTTCGTAAATGTCAGCGACGACGAGCGGCTTCGTGCCTCCTGGGGGTTGGGCGGCAGTTTTATCACGCCGGTCGGGCCGATTGTTATTTCTTGGGCATTCCCTTATCTTAAGGGGACGCACGACGTGGTGCAAAATTTTAGGCTTGATTTTAAAAGCAAATTCTAATTATATTATTGTGGCGGTTGCTTAAATATAATAAGTGGTGAATAATAGGTTGTTAAGAATACCCTAAGCTGACGCCATGAAAAAAAATAAATACCTCAAGAATTTGCAATGACAAACGACACAGCATCAGATAAGGCGCGCGAACAATTACGCACCGAGGCCATTGCCTATCACAAGCAAAAGCCCGCCGGCAAATTGCGGGTGGTGGCGTCAAAACCCCTCAGCACGCAACGCGATTTATCCTTGGCCTATTCCCCCGGGGTGGCGGCGGCTTGCGAAGAAATTGTCAAAAATGCCCTGGCGGTATCCGACATGACGGCGCGCGGCAATTTGGTCGCGGTGATTTCCAACGGCACGGCGGTGCTTGGCCTGGGCGATATTGGCCCGCTGGCCAGCAAGCCGGTGATGGAGGGCAAGGCGGTTTTGTTCAAAAAATTTGCCGACCTTGATGTCTTTGATATCGAAATAGACGAAAAGGACCCGGAAAAATTAATCACGATTATCAAAAGCCTCGAACCAACGTTTGGCGGCATTAACCTGGAGGATATCAAGGCCCCCGAATGTTTCACCATCGAACAAACATTAAAAAAGGAAATGAACATTCCGGTGTTTCATGATGACCAGCATGGCACGGCGATTATCGCCGGCGCGGCGATTCAAAATGGGCTTGAGGTGTTGAAGAAAGATTTGTCGAAGGTCAAAATTGTTGCCTCGGGCGCGGGGGCGGCGGCTTTATCCTGCCTGCAATTTCTTATCAGCCTGGGGGCGAAGAAAGAAAATATCTGGGTGTGCGATAAGGAAGGATTGGTCTGGGCCGGCCGAAACAAAGGCATGGACCAATTCAAACAACAGTTCGCGCGCAACGATGTAAAACAAGATAAAAATTTGGCCGAGGTGTTAAAAGACGCCGATATTTTCCTTGGCCTGTCGTCCGGCAATATTGTCAGCGGCGCGATGGTAAAAACCATGGCAAACAACCCGATGATATTGGCATTGGCCAACCCCGAGCCGGAAATTCGCCCCGAAGAAATCGAAAAAGTGCGGGATGATGCGATTATCTGCACCGGCCGTTCCGATTACCCAAACCAAGTTAACAATGTATTGTGTTTTCCATTTTTATTCCGCGGCGCGCTCGACGTTGGTGCGACCGAAATAAACGAAAAAATGAAGCAGGCCGCATCGCGCGCCATCGCCAACCTTGCCAAGCAAGCGATCGAGGAAAAAACCTTGCTTGCCTATGGCGTCAGCGAGCTTTCATTCGGTAAAAATTATATTATTCCCAAGCCGCTGGATGAACGTTTGATTGTCGAGGTTTCGGCCGCCGTCGCCCAAGCGGCGATGGAAACCGGTGTCGCCACCCGGCCGATAAGCGATATTCAGCAATACCGCGAGCAATTGGCCGGCCTGACAACCCGCACCCACGAAATCATGCGGCCGATTAACATGCGGGCACGCCGCGCCAACAAACGCATCGTCTATGCCGAGGGCGAAAATCCAAAAATTCTAAGCGCCCTGCCGACCATCATTCAAGAAAATTTTGCACGGCCGATATTGGTTGGCCGGCCAAAGGTTATCAATGACCGTATCGAAAAATTAAATTTAAAATTAACCGCCGGGGTTGATTTTGAAATTTGCGACCCCGAGCAAGACAGCCGGTTTCACGATTATTGGACCAATTATCACCAAACATTGGGGCGCGCCGGCGTGTCCCCCGAATATGCCAAAACCATGGTGCGGACGTCGAACACTGTTATCGCCAGCATTATGGTCAAGCGCGGCGAGGCCGATGGGTTGTTATGCGGCACGATAGGTGTTTTTCATCGCCATTTAAAATACGTGCGGTCGATTTTGGGCGTCAATGAAAAATACAAAAGCCTGCATAGTCTTTACATGCTGGTGCTGGAAAAATTTGGCCAGCCGACCCTGCCGCTGTTTTTTACCGACACCCATGTTTCGTTAAACCCAAACGAGGAGGAATTGGAAGAAATGACCTTGATGGCAACCGATATCATGGAGATGTTTGGCATCACGCCAAAGGTTGCGTTGCTTTCCCATTCTAACTTTGGTTCGGCCGAATCGGAATCGGCGGCAAAAATGCGCCGGGCGGTGGCGCGGTTAAAAAAATCCTGCAAGTTTGAAATCGAGGGCGAAATGCACCCCGACACCGCGTTGGATGAATCGATTCGTGCCAATTTTTTGATGGACAGCCAATTGAAGGGCTCGGCCAATTTGATGGTGTTCCCCAACCTTGACGCCGCCAATATATGTTACAACATGGTGAAGATGGTCGCCGCCGAGGGGATTTCAACCGGCCCGATGTTGATGGGGTGCAACCACATCGCCCATATTATCACCCCGGCCGCCACAACGCGCGGCATTATCAACATGACGGCATTTGCCGCCGCGCAATGCGATTGGGTAAAAAAACGTCGATAGTAATTCTGCACGGTGCGTGCAATCGACCAACCACCGCAACATAAATCGCCCTTCATTTGTTTATTAAGCGAACATCAGGGCATGAATCCTGCAATAAACCAGAATATATGTCCGTTATGAGGTTGTTCGGCCTGTCCCGTATTTTTATCGATAGCTCTCTTTCCATCTTGGCG
>JASGCL010000022.1 GCA_030054115.1 Hydrotalea sp. | reverse complement strand
TGTATCGCCGTCAACGCGGCGCATGTGGTTACAACAATTGCTGAACATGAAAAAATCCGAAACCCGCCAGCGCGCGATAGAGCGCATTGTGGCGGCGTTAGAATTCAAGTAATTCCCAATTTGATAGGTCGTTTTTATTTAAATTTTTGCTTTGGCCTTGATAAATTTTCCAAGCACCATCATAGGTTTTTTGGTCAGTGTTTGTAACAATGCCGCCGAATATTTCTCGCCCTTCGCTTTTTTTATCGGCAATGTATTTTAACAACCCATCTGATTTTTCTTTTGCATCATCAATTGTCCAGCCAGATTTGGTGTCGAATAATCCTATACGCCTATCAACAAACAGAACAAGAAAGTCAACATAGAATGCCCTTTGCCCGTTTTGGCTATCATAGGGCACGGCAAAGAACGTCCCGTCGCTTGTTCCATTTTTAAACCACCATTTTACTGATTTTTCTTTTTCAAGAAATTCAATAAACTTTAGTTCGGTTTTCCACCCTTCTAAATAATAAAATGGCATTAAAACTGATTTTTTATAATCGCTTTTTTTAAATGTCATTTCATAATTATAATTTTCTGGCACTTCCCATAATTCGGGGGCAACAATACCAGGCGGTATTTTTTCTACCCTGTTTAAATATTCGTGTTTAGCTTTATCGATTAATTTTTTAAATTCATGCAAATTATCATGGCTTAACAATATATTGCCGATATCAAGCACTTTGTTATCGAGTTTATAATCAATATCTAAAAATTTTATAAAAAATTCATATATCGATGACTTAACCCTATTGACCGACCTTTCTTCTGGATAGAATTCAGGCCGCAAAGAGTAGGCCGAAAAGGCATCAATTTTCTTTTGCATGTCGTCAGGGCTTGTAATATCTATGGCCCCGTCGCCGACAATTTTCTTGTTGGTTAAATCGCCAATGCCACGGATTTGAAAATCAGTTATTAACAATCTTTGCGCTTTTTGATTCTTGGTTTTTATTTTTTCGGCAATTTTGTTAGTCATGGCAGTGGTCATAAAAATTTTTATAAACTCTGCTGACAGACGCGTTCTTTCACGAAATCGTTTAGGATAAACGGTTGATAACCTTAAATCTTTATAATCGTCAATTCGTTGGCTGGTAAATATACGGTAATAAGCTTGCGCGGTTGAATCAACCAAGTCTATTTGTTCTAAATTGGTATAGATATAGGCGTTGTCTAACAATTCGTTACCATAATATTTACCATTGTCTGGTTCTGGCATCCGCATAATCCGCCCCGCGGTTTGCACCGCAAATTTGCCATCATGCCATGTTCTAAATAAAACCAAAATATGGGCGCGGGGACAATCCCACCCCAAGGCAATAGCTTGTTTAAATATCATTACCTCGACTTCATTATTGTTTTCTATAATTTTTTCTAAATTTATTTTTTCGTCCGATAAATAAATAGCCAATTTATCATTGGCTTCATTTATATTAAATTTATTATCCAAAACCTTGTTAACAATTTCTTTATATAAATCATTGCTCTCTATTTTTTTCTCATTTGGTATTTGAATCAAAACCAGGGGATTAATGTCCTTGCCTAGCTTTGCAAATTCTTTTTTTATCTCTTGTTGTTTTTTTAATGCTTCGCTAATGACAGCTTCGGTTTCCCCGTTTGCAAATTTTGATTGAATTTTTCCTGATTTTATTTCGCTATCCCACCCCTGGTTGATGACAACTGATTTTTTAATCATAGCTTCCTTTTGCACATCTTCAACCTCTATCAACACGCTTTGGCTATCGGTTTTTTTGGGGGTGGCGGTTATATCTATGGTTAATTTTGGTGCCAAATCTTCCTTTAAATTTATTGAAATTTCGCTTCCGGCTGTGTGGTGGCCTTCATCAATTATTAAAATAATTTGATTACCGTCTTCGCGGGTGTTTTCTAAAACTTTGCTTAAATACATGTCTTGTTCGTTTTCAATCATGATGGTATTGCCTTTTCGATTGATGCTTTCCCAATTTTCAAACAAAATTTCACCATCGGCAATTTTTCTATCCGTTAATTCTTCAAAAAATTTACATTCTAGCGCGCGGGTATCTTCATAATATTTTTCTAATTTTTCACGGCTTTGGATATGTAATTTGCGTGGCGCCAACCAGATAAAGCTCAGGGGCACTTCAGAATATTGATGCAATTGTTTTAAAAATTCGGCCATCATGATGGTTTTCCCCGAACCTGTTGGGGACTTGAATAGCAATGATTGATTGCCATCAAGCGTCAGCAATTTACCGCTTTTTTCTAACAATTGTCTGACGGCGTTATTTTGATAATCTTTTAATTGCATGGTTTATCTTTCTTGGAATATGTTTCGATAAATTTTTAATATGGCTTCGGGAATTGGTTTTAATATAACTTTATTTTTTATATCTTCAAATTCTTCTTCATAGACATCATTACCAAGTGAAAAAATATATACATGGAATTTGCCTTTTGTATTTTTGATGGATTCTTTAAAATCTTCAATAGCCGATTCGTCCCAGATAATCGCGGTGTGATATTTGTTGTTTTTATAAATTTTAAAATTGGCCTTATCCATCACTTTTTCAAAAGTTGATTCGCGCAAGCACAACATTTCGGTGGCCTTGTGAGTTAGTTTAATTTTGTTGCCATCGGTGCTGGCGGCGGGGACAAAAGTGGTCTTATAATATTTCAAATTACCACCCAACGGCGCAACATCGCCATAGCCGGTTTTCATAACTTTTTCTAAGCGGGGGTAACAAACATCGGTGGCTATATTGCCCTCGTTATTAGTGCAAACAATAAATCGGCGGTTGCCATCATCTTCATTATTTAATGCCATGACCGCATGACCGGTCGTGCCAGAACCAGCAAAGAAATCCAGGATAATGGAATTATCTTTAGATGTTATTTTAAGTATATCAATTATTAAATACAAAGATTTTGGATACTGAAATACATTAGCTCCTAATATCTTCTTTAACAAATTCGTGCCATTAAATTCTGAATGATATTTTTTATTAGTCCAAACATTTTTTAAAACTTGCGCTTCTCTATATTGATGGTAAATTTTTATTTTTCCGTTTTCTTTTTTTGCAATAAAATAATTATTTTTATTTAATTCTACGAAAGTGCTAGATTTGTTTTTCCAAGCCCATTCTCTACCATCATCAGTTTTAGGATAGACGGCTTCATATCCATCTTTGCTTTCTAAAGAAATTTTTTTTAAATCTTTACTAACATAGATAGCATAATAATTGTTTGGTTTATTTTTCCTAGACCAAACGGTTCTGACTCTCATATATTCTTGCCATCTAAATTTTCCCTGTTCATCTTCTTCGGAAAATTTAGCTAAAACTTCTTCATCTATGGCTACAGAATTAAACCTAGCACGATCTTTGTTTTTCGCATATAAAAGCATAAACTCACTATTCGCAGAAAAGAATTCAGATTGATTGCGTCCTTTGGGATTATGCAAAATGGTTACCATACCCAATTTGTTATTTTCGCCAAAGTTATAATCCAATAGATGGCGCGCATTGTGAATTTCAAATTCGTCAATAGCCATTATAATCACTCCATCTTCTTTTAATAAATTCTTTGCTATTTTTAATCTATTGTCCATCATAGAAATCCATTTGCTATGACGATATGAATCCGTTTTATCAACATAATTATTATTATATTTCCAATCTTGCGCACCCGTATTATATGGCGGGTCAATATAGATAACGTCTATTTTGTTTTTGTGCGTGTAATTTAACACCGACAGGGCATGGTAATTATCCCCCTCTATCATAATATGGGTGGGCGCGCCGTCATCGTCGTTTGGTTGGTGTATATCTTTATTGCTAACCGCCGCCAGCACGGGAAAGCCTTGTTCGGCATCCGCTTCAAATTTTTCTTTGACTCGGTCTTCTTCCCACACCAAGCCATATTTTTTGAACTTTTTTAACTTTTTAATTTCGGCAATTAACTCTTCTTTGCTATATTTTTCATAGTTTTTGGCCATTTTCTCTCTCCGTGATTATTTTGATATAAGATTTCGCTTGAGCTGGCAAGTGGCAACAAAGTTGGTTCTAGGCCCACGGCCTAGCGGCGGGGGTCGAGGGCGTCGCGGAGGCCGGCGCCGATGAAGGTGAGGAGCGAGAGTTGCGTGGTGATAACGATGAAGCTGGTCATGCTGAGCCAGAGGGCGTTGATGTTGTCCTTGCCTTCCTTAAGCAAATAACCAAGCGACGGCGACCCGGGCGGCAGGCCGAAGCCCAGGAAGTCGAGCGAGGTTAAGGTGGTAACCGAGCCGGCCAACAAAAATGGCAAGAATGTCACGACCGATGTTAGGGCGTTGGGCAAAACATGGTGGGTGATGATGCGCCAGGATGATAGGCCCATGACGCGGGCGGCCTTGATATAATCCTGTTGCCGGACGCGCAAGACCTCGGCCCGAACCAAATGGGTCAATTGCATCCAACCGAATAATAATAATAAAAAAAACAGCCACCAAAAATTTGGCACAATCAGCGATGATAAAATAATTAATAAAAACAGCATGGGTATCGCGCCCCATATTTCCATGAAACGTTGGCCGAGCAGGTCGATTTTGCCGCCGAAAAAACCCATCGCCCCGCCGGCGATAACGCCGATGATGGTGCTGGCGATTGTTAGCATGAAACCAAACAACACCGAAATGCGAAAGCCATAAAGCAGTTCGGCCAATACATCGCCCGCCGATGAATCGGTGCCCAGCCAATGGCGGCGGTCGGGCGGGGTGGGTGATGGTTGTTTTAAATCGGTGATGATAGAATCGTAACGATAATGAATCGGCGGCATGATGTAAAAACCATTGTTGTTGATTTCACTGCGGATGCTCATCAGGCTGTAATCGGTTTCGCCGCGCAACACGCCGCCGAAAGTGGTTTCGGGGAGGCTTTGAAATACCGGAAAATAAACATGATGTTTGTAATAAACCACCACTGGACGGTCGTTGGCCAACACATCGGCGAACAATGACACGCCGAACAGCAATAAAAAAATTACCGCCGCGTAGAAGCTTAATTTGTTGGCGCGAAAACGTTTGAAGCCTCGGGTTTGAAAGAAGGATGGCTTGCGGGTGGTTGGTTGCATGGCTCAGCCCTCCATCCGTTCAAAATTGATTCGCGGGTCGACCAGGCTGTAACAAATATCGCCAATCAACCCCAACACCAACGACATAAGGGTGAAGATATAAAGCGTGGCGAAGACGACCGAATAGTCGCGGGTCAGGGCGGCTTCATACCCCATTAGCCCCAGGCCGTTCAGCGAAAAAATAATTTCTATCAGCAGGTTGCTGGTGAAGAACATCGAGACTATCATGGCGGGCAGGCCGGCGATGAGCAACAGCATCGCGTTGCGGAACACCACGCCGTAGAGGACGTGGCGTTCCCCCATGCCTATCGCCCGCGCCAACATGACGTAGGGTTTGGCGAGCTCTTCCAAAAAGCTATTTTTGGTTAAGATGGTCAGGCCGGTGAAGCCGCCGATAACCGAAGCCGAGATGGGCAGAACCAGGTGCCAGAAATAATCGGCGATTTTGGCGAGCGGGGACAGGCTGGCGAAATTATCCGACACCAAGCCCGACAAGGGAAACCACGAAAAATAACGCCCGCCGGCGAAAACAATAATCAAAAAAATCGCCAACAAAAACGCCGGTAGCGACGATAGCATGATAAGCACGATGGTGCTGATTCGGTCGAAGCGGGAATCTTTCTTGATGGCTTGCTTTATACCCAGCGGGATGCTGAGGCTGTAAATCAACAGGGTCGACCAAAAACCAATCGATAAAGAAACCGGCATGCGGTGCAAAATCATTTCGATGATAGGTTGGCCGGTGGAAACGCTGTCGCCAAAATTAAACATCAGGTAATTTTTTATCATGATTAAAAAACGTTGCCAGGCCGGTTTGTCAAAGCCATAGAATTTGTTTAATTGCTCGATAACCCGTTCATCCACCCCGGTATAATTTTTTTGGTTACCCAGTTTGTTGTTGGTTAAATTGACGCCCTGCACCCCGGCGTCGCCACCGCTGTTTAACAAATTACCGCCCTTTATTTGCGATCCATCCTTCAATGCGGCGATGGCGCGCTCAACCGGCCCGCCGGGTGACATCTGCACCACGCAAAAATTAATAAGCATGATGCCGAGCAGGGTTGGAATCATCAGGCCAAGGCGACGGAATATATAATGCCTCATTTTTTTAATAGATCCTCATCGATAATTTTTTTGGCCAACATGTCAGCGGTGAAATTACCAGCCGCCAACCAAGAGGTCAAGGACAGCCGGTCTTGCGCCAGGGGGTAAAGGTAATTGCTTTTCATCACCTGGCGGGTTTCGGGTTCGGCGAAAAAATGGCTGGCCTTGCGCAACACCCGTTCGATAACCGGTTGTTGAATGGTATCGGCGGTAATGGTTGGGGCGTGGCTCAAGCGTTTTACCATGCCCAGCATATCATGGTCGGTTACCAAATTGGTTTGACCGATGATTTGCAAATCGCCCAGGATGCCGGCGCATTGCCCGATGATGACGCCCTGTTGCGCGGCCTTCGCGGTTTGCACCAGCGACAACAGGCCGAGCGATTTTTCGACGCCGGCCTGGACGTCTGGCACCTTGGCCGAGGTTTGCGTGGTCGACACGATGGTGGGAATATTATAAAACCGCGCCATGGTTATGGCCAATTGTTGTAGCAAGATGGTTTCGGCACTGCCGGTGGTGATGGTGCCCTGCTTCAGGTCGGAGGCATAGGGCGTGAAGCCGAATGAAAACGCAATCCCCGGGTTGATGATTTGCGCCAGCACCAGCGCGGCCAGGTTCATGGCCAGCCCCAAGGTTATGCCGCCGGCGGTGGTGGCCGGCGCGGTGGCGGCGGCAATGGTCAGGGCATGGTTGTCGATGGTCATGTTTTGTTTTACGGCCAGCATGAAACTGGCGGCGAGGTCGCCATCGAGCGATAAATTGGGCAGGAAGGCCGCGAGGGATAAACTGGCGCGTTGCGGTAGGTCGGGGAATTTTTTGCTCAGCTGCGCCATAATATCGTGGTTGTGCAATTGCACCGTAAAGGGTTTGGCGAAATGGTTGTAAAGTTGCGCCACCATGGTGTCGTAGGCGGCGTCGATAGCCCCCAATTCGCGCGCCAGCATATCGGGTTTGGCAAAAAAACCGCCCATGTCGAACAGCGGCAGGGCATGCACCAATTTCACCAAGGCGAGGTTATCGGCCACCGTGATGGCGCGATGGGTAACCGGCGGCAGGGTTGAGAATTGCGATGATTTTTGGTCGGCATTATTGTCGGGCGCGATTTCATAAACATGGCTGGCGGCGGCCGATAGGGCGAAGAAGATTTTTTTATCATCCTGCGTAAAGGACAGGTTTTTATCCGCCGCGACGCGTTCAATTTTTTGTGGGGCGGTGGTTAGGGCATTGTCGATTATTTTTTCGGGTAAAGCGATGCGGCCGGTTGCCAAGGCTACGCCGCCGGCCGATATGATTTCGCGCCGCCAGGCGTCGTCTTTAATAGCGACGCCGACCGATGATAAAATCGCCACCGCCGCGTTATGAAGCAGGGCGGGGGAGGCTTTATCGGTTGGGGTGGTGGCAGGGCTGTCGACCGCGATGCCGCCGCGAAGCGACAAAGCCTCATCAATTTTTATGTTACCGCGCCGAACCATGTTGTGATGAAATAAAATTTGTTAATTGTTTTTTTTGATGGGCTTGGCATAGATTTCCAACCGGTGGTCGATGATTTCGTAGCCCAAACGCGCGATGATTTTTTCCTGTAATAATTCCAATTCCTGGTCATAGAATTCTATCACCCGGCCCGATTTTACGTCTATCAAATGGTCGTGGTGCGATTTGATATTAATTTCATAATGGGGTTTTTGATTGTGGAAATCATGACGTAGGACGATTTTTTTTGCTTCCAAAACTTTTAGCGTGCGATAAATGGTGGCCAAGGAAATGGCGCGCGGGTTATTGGCGGCAATTTTTTGGTGCAACATTTCGGGGGTAACATTGTGGTCGTTTTCTTGGCTGGCCGACAATAATTGTTGCAAAATTGTCAAACGCGGCGGGGTTAATTTTAAGCCGGCGGCGCGCAATGATTTTATCACTGATTTCATAACGCCGGGGTTGGTGGCGTGATTGGTGGCATTATTATGGCGCGCGTTTTTGTCGCGTGATTTGGCCGATGTTGGGTGGGGGTTGCGTTGCGCCATAATACCATAGATAATATAAAATCAGGCAAAAGGAAATAGCCGAAGAAGCAAGCTTATTGCCCCCACCGCGCGTTAGAGGAAATATGGCACGTGCCGTTGTGGCGTTGGCGGGCGCGTTGTGGTTGCCCGCATGTGGCGAAATGGAGGTGATTTTAAGGATGGTGCCGCAGAGAGGAATCGGACCTCCGGCCTTACCCTTACCAAGGGTATGCTCTACCACTGAGCTACTGCGGCGAAAAACCGAAGCCACGATATGGCATAGTGTAAATGCTGTGTCAATTTGTATTTACCGAAGAATTTGTAAAGCCATGTCAGAAAGCATTTGACAATGTAGCGATGTTTTGTAAAATGTTTATGTATGATTGCAGAAGAAAACAAACAAGCGCTTGAAGCATCTCTTAAGGATGGTGTTAAAAAGGCATCTTATGATTTGTCTTGGGTATTTGTTTGGCCTATTATGATTCTATTGTTTGCGTTTTTGTGGCAAATGATAGCAAGGGTTTCCAATTCTAAAGTCCCATCAATAATTACAAACACATCGGATGGCGCGCAGGGAAATGCCTTGGCCGCGATTCAAGGTTCTATAGAAACATTTCAGCTTTATATTGTTCTTTTTACTATTATATTAGGGGTGATAAGCTTTTTAGGCTTTCAAGAGGTTGTGAGAAGGGCGGAGAACGTAGCCGAAAGCAAGGCTAAGGAAGCGGCTGAGAAGATGGCAGAAAGAATAGCCAATGAAAAAGTTAGTGCCTTTCTTGAAGCAAAAAAAACAGAAGAGGACGCTAGAGTAAAGACAATAAATGCGGAAATAGAATCTTTAGGAGAGTATTTAGGAGAGCGTATCGACGATTTAGAAAAAAGAATAGAGAGGTTAGAAACAAGGGATAGGGCCGATATAATTTACGAATGATATCGAATAATAGAAATAATTCTTGATATGGCGTTAAAAAAGAAATATATAAGAACATGGAAAAAAATACTACTTGGGCCGCTGAAAAATGGACGCAAATGGTAAATTTGCGCAATTCTATGGAATTGCCTATAGATGTAGAAAAAATCGCACATGATTTGGGCGCACAAGTTGCCTATAGCAATTTTAAAGATGCTGTTGGCAAAGGCATAGCAAACGAATTGAAGGTTGATGCGATTGATATATCAGGCATGATAGAAAAGAAGGGTAATAGTTATATTATCACTATCAACAAAGACCACCCTAAGACTAGACAGAGATTTACCATTGCTCACGAGCTTGGTCATTTTATTTTGCATAAAGACAAAATTGATTCTAGCGAGGGCGGGTTAGTTGATAATATACTTTTTAGAGCGGGTAGCACGAGCGTCGCGCGCGACCACATTGGCGCACAGACAACGCCACGTATGGAAGCGCAAGCCAATCAGATGGCCGCTGATATTTTAATGCCATTTAGCA
This sequence comes from Hydrotalea sp., assembly GCA_030054115.1. Lineage (NCBI taxonomy): Bacteria > Pseudomonadati > Bacteroidota > Chitinophagia > Chitinophagales > Chitinophagaceae > Hydrotalea > Hydrotalea sp. Next base: position 16,365 of record JASGCL010000022.1, on the reverse strand, counting down.
AGATTTTAGAAGTAAGCAAACGTGGCGGCGGTAAGAAATCTATTGAAGAAATGGCGCAAGAATTTAAAGTTTCAACGCTTGCAATGGCGATTAGGTTAGATAGAAGAGAAGACGCCTTTATTGATTATTATGATGGCTGGGTAGCGGATTTACAAAGAACAGAGAAAGAATAATACTTATTTTGCAAAGTCTGCTTACTAACTTCGCCAAAATATTTGCTCTTGTAAAAAAATAAGAATTCTGTAAAAGAGAAATAACGCGGATGTAGCTCAGCGCGCGAAAAGCAACAGCATTTTCGCCAAAATATTTGCTCTTGTAAAAAAATAAGAATTCTGTAAAAGAGAAATAACGCGGATGTAGCTCAGCGGTAGAGCGCCACCTTGCCAAGGTGGATGCCGTGGGTTCGATCCCCATCATCCGCTCCATTTTCTGCATTGCAGGATTTAGGAGCCAGCGTAGCCAGAGAAAATAGCCAAATATTTTTTCTGGTTGCTTGCCAATAACTGCAAAGGTTTACTAAGGGTATGCCAAAGTTTTGCAAACATAATTTTGCAAAACTAAAAAATACTGCTATAGATATAGCATGAATACAAAAATTCCCGCCGCACCATCTATCGCGCCTTCAATGGCCGACCGCGATGGTTTTATTTGGTATAATGGCGCGATGACGAAATGGCGCGACGCCAATACCCATGTGCTGACCCACGGGTTGCATTATGCGTCGGTCGTGTTTGAGGGCGAACGTGCCTACAACGGCAAGGTTTTTAAATTACGCGAACATACGCAACGGCTGTTGGATTCGGCGAAGATGTTGCGCATTCCGGTGGTCTATAACCTTGACCAATTGATGGCCGCGACCAACGACGTGGTGAAGGCCAATAAACTGCCCAATTGTTACCTGCGGCCGATTGTGTTTCGCGGCCCCGAGGTTGCCGGTCTACTGCCCAGTGCCGCCCCGGGCCATGTGGCAATTGCCGCGTGGGAGTGGCCAAGTTATTTTGACATGGCAACCAAGATGAAGGGCATAAGGTTGCAATGGGCCGAATGGCGTCGCCCCGCCGCCAATACCGCGCCGGTGCACAGCAAATGCGCCGGGGTTTACATGATTTGCACCCTGGCCAAGATGAAGGCTGAGGAGGAGGGTTACAATGATGCGATGTTCATGGATTATCGCGGTCTGGTGGCCGAGGCAACCGGTGCCAATGTGTTTTTTAAATTCAACGATGGCAAGGTTTACACCCCAACCCCCGATTGCTTCTTGAATGGCATTACCAAAAACGCCGTGGCCGATATTATACGCGGCATGGGGGTCGAGGTTATCGAACGGGCGATAAAGCCAGAGGATTTGAAAAACGCCACCGAATGTTTCTTAACCGGCACCGCCGCCGAGGTAACGCCGGTTAAATCGGTTGGCGAATATCAATTTGCGCCGGGTGATTTTAGCCAGCTGGTGGTAAAAAAATTCTATGAGGCCACCGGGGGTTGATGGCGCGGGGTCACGTTAAGTTGCGTGACATCTATTGGGTGGCCATTCAAGGCCAATGTAAATGTTATAACCATTTTTTTATGATGACCAAGTTTATATCTTATGTTTTGTTGGCGGGGTTGATGGTCTTGCCGCTTGGGTTATCTTTTTTTCCATCGTCAATCGCACAGGCCGGTAATAAGGCAATGGTGAAGGATGATTTGCCAAAAATGGTGTCAACGCGGTGGGATAAATTGAACGTGCGCAAGGGGCCGGGCAAAGAATTCCCGATAGTTTTTTACCTGCAAGCAAAGGGCATACCATTAAAATTGACGCGCCGCCACGGCGATTGGCGAGAGGTCAGGGATTGGCAGGGCAGTAGCGGCTGGGTGCTACGCGATGCCATCAGCGATGACAAAACCTTGATTGTCAATGTTGACGAAACCGATTTGACCGCCGGGCCCAATGGTTCGACCAGTGGCAAGTCGCGCCTGATTGCAAAATTGAAACGCGGCGTTACGGCAAAGATTATTAAATGCCAACCGCAATGGTGTCAGGTGCAAACCTTCATCGGGGGGCGCACCGGTTGGTTGCGGGTGCTCGACACCAAAAAAGATTTTTAATTAAATAAATTGATGCAACATCGAAACGATGGGCTTGTCGGCGGGCAGGAGGCCATCGAGCGCGGCCAGGCCAGGCAATCGCAACCATTTGGTTGTTGAAAAAGTTTCGGCACGCGGCGCGATATTGCCGCGCCATTGCCGCAAAACAAACACCGGCATCAATAGGTGGAAATCGTCATAATCATGGCTGGCAAATAATATCGGGGCAAGGCAGGAGCGATTGGTGTCGATGGCTAATTCCTCCCGCAATTCGCGGATTAGGGCGACCTCCGGCGTTTCGTTTTTTTCAATCTTGCCGCCAGGGAATTCCCAATGGCCGGCGAAGGATTTGCCCGCCGCCCGTTGCCCGACCAACACACGGCCGTCGGCATCGACCAACACACCGGCGACAACCAATTTTAATGGTTTGGGTTTTATCGGCTTGTCGGTGGTTTCAAAACAGGACATAAAAATTACAAAATCGTTACGACCGATAATCGGCATTGATGTCGATGTAACCATGGGTCAGGTCGCAGGTAAAAACCCGCGCGGCCGCCGTGCCGCGGTTGATGACGACGCGAATTGTTACATCGCGGGTTTGCAAATGCTTGGCGACCGGTGTTTCGTCGTATCCCGCGACCGCAGAACCATTTTTTGCAACCAATGTGTCGCCGAAATAAATTGCCAATTTATCGCGGGTTACATCGGCCCCCGATTTTCCCACCGCCATGACGACGCGTCCCCAATTGGCATCGCCGCCGGCGACCGCGGTTTTAACCAACGGCGAATTGGCAATGCTGAAGGCGATTTTTTTTGCATCGCTTTTGTTTTTGGCTTTTTCGATGGTGATGGTGATTAATTTTTCGGCCCCCTCGCCATCCTTCACAATTTGCAACGCCAGGTCATGGCAAACCGCTTGGAGCGCGGCGCGGAAGATTTTTTGATTTTTTGCGCTGGGTGGTTTTTTATCGGCCGGCGCAAATAATAAAAGGCTGTCGGAGGTTGAGGTGTCGCTGTCGACCGTGATGGCGTTGAATGTTTCATCGGCGACATCACGCAACGTGGCCTGCAACCATTTTTTTTGCAATGGGTAATCGGTCGCCATGAAGCACAACATAGTAGCCATGTTGGGGGCTATCATGCCACTGCCCTTGGCCATGCCGTTCAGGTGGTATGTTTTGCCGTCGATGATAAATTTTTTGGTGGCAATTTTGGGGAAGGTATCGGTGGTGGCAATGGCGCGCGCCCCGCCCAGCCAATCGCTTGGTTGCAATTTTGGCAATTGGTCGGCGATGGCACCAGGCGGCAGGGGCGCACCGATGATACCGGTCGAGGCAACGAAAACCCCACGCTTATCAGCGGTGATTTTTTTGGCCACCGCCGTCGCCGTGGCATTAACTAATGATGTGCCCGCCGTGCCGGTGAAGGCGTTGGCGTGGCCGGCGTTGCATATCACCGCGCGGGCATGGGGTGATTTCAAATTTTGTTCGCACCACAGCACCGGTGCCGACCGCGTGGTCGATTGGGTAAAAACGCCGGTGGCAATGAATTTGTGCGCTGGCGACAGAGTCATCAGCATAATATCGTCGCGATTTTTATAACGCAGGCCGCTGTGGCAGGTGAAAATATCAACCCCGGTAATTGCCGGCATGGCGGGGAAGGTCAGGGGCGCGAGGGGTGAGGTTTTTAACGACATGTTTTTGCTTATGGATTAGCGGGGGTTGCTTGTGGCGGTTGAAAGATGATGGGGGTGGCTTGGTTATTTTTATCGATAAGCAGGATGGTCGATTCTTTGGCGCGTTCCAAAATTTTTTGCCGCGCCATTTTTTCTTTTGCCAACGCCATCAAGCCCTCTTGGCTTTGGTTAAAGGCCGGCGGCGCACCGGTTTTTTTATCGAGCAATTTTATAACATGCGACCCGCCCGCCGCCTTAACCGGCACGTTGGTGAATTCGTTTTTCTTCAGCGATGAGACAACCAGCGCAAGGTTGGGCGGCAATTGTTGCGCGCTGATAAACCCGATATCGCCGCCCTTGGCCGCGGTGGTGCGGTTTAGGCTGTAGCGTTTGGCCAGGGTGGCAAATGACGCACCATTTTTTAATTGGCTGATAATATTGATGGCTTCTTCATCGGTGGCGACGACGATATCGGCCGGCCGATAAAGCGTGGTGCCCGGGTTATTTTTGATAAAATCTTTATAATCTTTTTGCCATTCGGCGGTGGTTTTATCGGGCACTGGCAATTGGTCGCGCCAGGCGGCAATCATCATCTGCCGTTTGTATTGCGCCAAATCCTCGGCCGCGGTGCGCGCCAAGCTATTTATCTGTTGGTTGATGTTTTTATCTAGGTCGAGCTTTTTATTGACCGCCAATTCGTAGCTCAAGGCTTGGCCGATGATATCGTTTATCGCCAGGTTGTATAATGTTGTTTTGTCGGTCGTGGCCTGTTGTTGCTTATTTTGCGCCGACAGGATTCGCACCGCCTGCAACACCGTTGATTGCTTAATTTCTTGGTCATTGATTTTTAACACCACGGGGTCGCCGTCCTTATCGCCATTTTTGTTATTGGCGGCGAAGACATTATTGGCGGCAAAAATATAGGCCGTCGCCAGGAGCGATAAACACAAATAGCATAATTTCTTTTTCAGGTTTTTGTTCATGTAGGTTTATAACAAATTTTTATCAAAATAATCTAGCGGGAAATAATCGGGTGCCGGCGCATGGTATTGTTGCCCGTTGGGCAGGGTAATGGCGCGCGCATGCAGGAGCAGGTGCCGCGCCGTCGCGCCTGAAAAAACATTTAAAAAATCATTTGGCAAATCGTTTGCTGTGGCATTATCATCCGCGCCGTATTTTTTATCGCCGATAATCGGCGCGCCAACATGGGCGAGGTGCACCCGCAATTGGTGCTTTCTGCCACTTAAGGGGTTTAGCTCGAGGAGGGCGAGGTTGTTCTTCTCAGAAATTTTTTTGACCAGCGTTTCGGCGGGCAGGGCATCGTCGTCCTTTTGGTCGGCCACCACCATCCGCTCCCACAATTTGCTACCCCGCGCGGTGGTTGCCTGGCGCAATGGCGCGTTTATTCTGGTCGGGAATGGTTGGTCGGGCAGGCGCACCACCGCGAGGTAAGTTTTTTGGATAAGATGCTGGTGGAATTGCGCGGTGATATCCTGCGCCGCTTGGCGGTGTTTGGCAATCAACATAACGCCCGATGTGTCGCGGTCGAGGCGATGCACCAATTTATATTGCGTTTGGCTTTTCGCGCGGTTGAGGGCGATGAGCCAATCATCGAGGGATTGGCCAATGCCACTGCCGCCCTGGACCGCGAGGCCAGCCGGTTTGTTGATGACGATGTAATCGTCGGTCGTCGCCAAGGTAATGGCCGATAATTTATCGCGCGCGGCGATGGGGCTGACAACCGTTGGTTTTTCGCTTGGCGCGGTCATGAAATGCGGCGGCGGCAATTTTAATTTATCGCCAAGTTGTAACAATTGCTCGGCGGTGATTTTTTTGCCGTTTAATTTGACCTCGCCCTTTCTTAGCCAGGTTTTTAACAGCGGGTAGGGCAAATGTGGGTAACGCAGGCGAAAAAACTGCTTGATGTTGGTGCCGGCAACCTCGTCGTCGATGGTGATAATATGGGGCATGTTGTTGTGCTGGCGGGGCTTAGTCGGTGAAGAATCGTTGTAACTGGCCACGATACCATGTGACCTGCCGCTTGGCATATTGGCGCGTCTCAATGATTATCCGTTCTTGCAATTGTTGTAAATCGATTTTCTGCTGGATATAATCGGCCACGGCATCCGCGCCGATGGTTTTGTGAATTGGCAGGCTGTTGCCATCGTGCGGGTGGTTGGCCATGAAACGTTTATATTCCCCGACTACAGCATTGTCCGCGCCATTGGCAATTATTTGTTCGGTGCGGCGGGTGATATGCTGCAACAACACGGCGCGCGGCCATTCGACATAATGATAGGAGATTTTTTTATCGGGGAAAAGTTCCAACAACCCACCGCGCGGTGCGGTCGATTGCCAAACAGATAATGGTTTGCCGGTGGCGCGAAAAACCGACAGGCCGCGAATAATGCGCGTTGCGTCGTGGCGTGGCAATTTGCCGGCCAGCGGCGGGTCGACCATGGTTAATTCGCGGTAATAATCTTGCAAGATGGCGGGGTTGGTGGCGGCCGATTGTATCATTGTTTTTTTTACCTCGGCCGGCACGGTTGGCATTTGGCTGATGCCGGCGATAAGGGTTTTGATGTAAAGACCACTGCCGCCGACCACAATGGGAATACTGCCATCGGCGATGGTTTTTTTTATGTCGCTGATGGCAAGGTTCAGCCATGAAGCGACATTGCTTTCATCGCTTGGGTTTAAAAAACCATAGAGCAAATGCGGATAGGTTTTTTTATCATCCGCGCTTGGTTGCGCCGACAGCAGGGGCAGGTCGCGGTATTGTTGCAAGGCATCGGCGTTGATAATCACCGGCTGTTTGCCGGCGGCGGTAATTTTTTTGGCCATATCAAGGGCGAGCTGGCTTTTGCCGCTGGCGGTCGCGCCGTAAATAATAATTATATCACCGGTCATCAAATGTTCCTAAAAAAAACCATCAACATGGTTAGCGGCCAAAAAAACTTTTGACGAAATCGCCGGCGTTAAATTGGTCGATATCGGCCGGCTGTTCGCCAACCCCCAACGCGTAAAGCGGCAGGTGATGTTGCGCCAAAATCGACAGCACAATACCGCCCTTGGCCACACCATCCATTTTGGTTATCACGATGCCGTTGATGGGGGTGAATTTTTTGAACATCTCGACCTGCACCGCGGCATTTTGGCCGGTGGTGGCGTCGAGCGTGATGAGGCAATCTTGCGGCAGGTCGGGGTTTATTTTTTTTAACACCCGCACGATTTTTTCCAATTCGGCCATCAGGTTGTTGTTGGTGTGAAGCCGCCCGGCGGTGTCGATAAAAACAATATCGTGGCCATGGGCCAGGGCATGGTTGTAACCGCCATGGGCAATGGCCGCCGGGTCGGTGCTGTTTTGTTGCGCGCCACCCCAACAGGCAATGCCCAATTTTGTCGCCCAGGATTCCAATTGCGTCGCGCCGGCGGCGCGGAAGCTATCACCGGCGATTAACAACGGCGACATGTTTTTATCCCGCGCCAGCCCCGCCAACTTGGCCAGGGTGGTGGTTTTGCCGGTGCCGTTGACGCCGACCATCAGGATAACGCGCGGCGGGTTTGCCGGTTGCGGCGCGATGAGGTCATCGAGTTTTTTTTCAAAGGGCGCAATGGTTTTGGTGATGATATTGATGAGCTCGTCGGTTGCGGCGGTTGCATCGGCCACGCCGCGCGGCAATTGTTCGGCGATATTTTTGGCAAGGCTGGGTGTGACATCGGCCATGATAAGGTCGTCGGTCAGGGCGGCGACAAACGCCGGCCAATTTTTATTCGATTTTTTAAAGGCGGCGGCAAAGCTGGTGGCGATGGATTGTTGCAAATCGCCGCCGCTGGGTTTTAAGGCGGTTTTTAATTTGGAAAGGAAGCTCATGATATTGTAAAAAAAAAATTGCAGGTTATGAAATAATCGTGGCCAGCAAACCATTGTCGTCGGCACCGATGATTTCTATCGGTAGAATTTGGTTGGCGGTGTGGGTTGTTTGATTTGCTTGCCGGATGGTGACAAAACCAAATTGTTCGTTGTGGCCGGTGATGCGGTCGCTACCGATGGTTTCAATCAACAGGTTTTGTTTTTTGCCATATTGGTCGGCTTGCCAGCGGCGTAAATTATCGGCGCAAATTTGGCGCAGGGTTTTGGCGCGGGCTTTCCGCGTGGCAATGGCGACCTTGTTTTTTATCTTCGCCGCCGGCGTGAATGGCCGTTCGGAATAGGGAAAAACATGGCCAAAAACTATCGGCAGGCTTCTTACCAAATCGGCGGTATCGGCAAACATGGCGTCGGTTTCGGTGGGAAAGCCCGCCATGATGTCGGCACCAAACACGATGCTTGAATTGGCCGACAATAGTTTTTGCGCCAGGGCAAAAACATCGGCGCGGCGGTGGCGACGTTTCATGCGTTTTAAAATCAGGTCGTTGCCAGCTTGAAGCGATAGATGCACGTGGGGGAGCAATCTGCGCTCCGTGGCGAACAGCGCAATCAAATCGTCATCGATTTCGGCCGGGTCGAGCGACGACAAACGAAGCCGTGGCAATTGCGGCAGGGCGCGTAACAACGCCGCCACCAAATGGGGCAGTTTTTGCTTTTCATTGTCGCCGCGCCAGCTGGCGATATCGACGCCGGTTAAGACGATTTCTTGGAAACCATTGGCGAGCATTTTTTCGGCGGCGGCGATAATATGGTCGGTTGGGTGCGACCGGCTGTTGCCACGGCCAAACGGAATAACGCAGAAGGTGCAACGATGGTCACAGCCATTTTGAATTTCTAAAAAACCGCGTGCATGCTGTGCATCGCGCGACAACAGGTGCGGTGACATATCGCGCAGGGTCATGATATTGCTGACCTGCAACTTATCATTGCTGAGCCGCGCCAACTGTTGCTTGGCGTTAATTTTTTCGCCATTGCCCCACACCGCGTCAACGCCGGCCATGTTTTTGTAATCGTCGCCGTTGATTTGTGCCGCGCAACCGGTGACGATAATTTTTTTATCGGGGTGGTCGCGGTGTTTTTTGCGGATGGTTTGTTTGACCTGGCGTTCGGCCTCCGCCGTTACGGCGCAGGAATTAATAACGATGACATCTTGCCCCGCCAATTCCTGGCGCAGGACAGCCGATTCATGGTGATTCAGTCGGCAACCAAAAGAAACAACGTCAGGAGAAACGATGTTGGGGGAAACAATGTTGGGTGCAATGAGCTCAGGAGAAGCTACGTTGGGCGTAATTATGGTGGTTGGTGAATTATTTTGCGTCATAAAATTTTTCCTTTTGCTTTTGTTCGTCGACCTGTTGGCTGACCGAGGGCAGTGCCTGGCGGATGGTTTTGGTATCGGCAAACCAATTTTCTAAGGTTGCGCCATCATTGTCGGCCATGGCGGTGGTTAATTTATTTAAATCTTGTTTAAAATGCTCCAATTGTTTCATCACGGCGTCCTTATTATTTAAAAAAATATCGCGCCACATAACGGGGTCGCTGGCGGCGATGCGCGTGAAATCGCGCCACCCGCCGGCGGAATATTTAATGACCTCCTGGCTATTGACGTTTTTGATATTATTTTCAAATGTCCGCGCCGTGCCGGTAATGGTGTAGGCGATAAGATGCGGCAGGTGCGATGTTATGGCCAACACCTCGTCATGGTGTTGCACCGTCATCTGTTGCACCTGTGCCCCGATGCTTGACCACAATGCCACGACCTTGTCGTAGGCCGTTTTGTCAGAACCATCGGGCGGGGTGATGATGCAAAACATGTCTTGGAACAAATGCGCCATGCCGCTTTCTGGGCCCGAAAATTCGGTGCCGGCAATCGGGTGGGCGGGGATGAGTTTTATATTTTTCGTGCCATTTATATATTTTTCCATCACCGCCACGGCCGAGCCCTTGACCGACCCCACGTCGGATAAAATAATATCGCGTTTTTCGCTTGCCATCGCGGGGGTGATATCCGCCATCACTCTATCATATTGCCCCATCGGCACGCACAAAATTACCAGGTCGGTGTTTTTTATTGCTTCATCGACTTTCGTGGTCGCGCTGGTAACGCATTTTGTCGCCATAACCCGCGCCACCAAATTTTCGTTCTGCTCCAGCCCCACCACTTCCCTTGCCAATTTTTTATAAATTATCGCCCGCCCGAGCGACGACCCGATTAAACCGACCCCGACCAGCGTGATTTTGTTAAATAATGGCGTTGTTTGTTGCATAGATGTCTTTTAGACAAAATAGCGAACAAAAACAATTGCTTAAAGTCAGCGAATGGCGCGGAAACGCTATTTCTTTGCGCTGAGCAATTTGCGCCACCCCCACAGGGCGACCACGATAAAAACCACCGCCCCACCGGCCAGGGTTTGGTGCGGCGGCACTTGCCCCAACACCCACCACACCAGCAACGGGCCGAGCAGGGTTTCCAACATGAAAAGCAGAAGCGTTTCCTCGGTCGAGATAAACCGCGCGCCGTAGGAGGTAAAGGCAAAGGCCAAGGCGGTGGTCAAAATCGCGTTGATAAACATAATAGTATATTGGGAAAGGTCGGTCACGCCCCAGGTAACAAAGGGCAGGGATAAGAAACTATTGCCCCCCGCCAACAGCAAGACAATCAACAAAGGGTGCGGTTGGTGGCGTCGCCCCTGCAAAAAATTATAATAAAGGGCAAGGAACAGCGCGGCACCGAACGAACAAACCGCGCCGAATAATTTGGCATCGGCCAGGCTGGCCATGGTTACCAAGCCAATGCCGACCAACACGCCGCCGGCCGCCAGCCAGTTATCAAACGGCACCTTTTTCTTTTGGTAAAAGGCAGTCAACAACGCGCCAATCAAGGGCGATGACGACAAGATAATCAAATTGCCCGCCACCGTGTTATATTGCGTGCCCAAAACAAAAAATATCGAGGTCGCCGGGTAAATAATAAGCACCGGATAGAATTCCTTGATAGCACCCCACAATCGGTTGGGCAGGTGCGCCAAGGTTGTCGCGCGTTCGAAAACACTATGGCGAAAAATAATCACCAGCGGCAAAAACAAAGCAACCATCATCGCGTTGCGAAAAAACAGCAGGTTCGCCGCCGGCTGTTCCGCCATTAAAATCAACAGCGAATCGGGCGTGATAAACAACACACCAAGCATGGTCAGAAGCAAACCGCGACGATAGGGGGTGAGGAGGCGCATTGCAAAACCTTATCACGGAATCATTTAAAATTGCAACGGCGTGCGGGCAATCGCCACGCCGCCAACAAAACCGGCATGGTGTTTTTTTAACAACACCGACAGGTGGTGCATCGTGGCACAGGTCGTGACGACATCATCAACCAGAATAATATGTTTCTGCCGATAGGTTGGCCATATTTTTTTGTTCAGGGCAAAGGCGGTTTTTAATTGGCGAAACCGCGCGTCGGCCCCGATATTTTTTTGGCTGGTGGGTTCGATACGTTGCAACAGATTGCTAACCATCGCGATATTGCTCAAGCGGCTGAGGGCGCGCGCCAGAACCTCGGCCTGGTTATATTTTCGGCGCAGGGTTTTTGTAAAATGGCTGGGCACTGGCAATAATAAAAAATCGCTTGGCTTGTGATTTTCAATTATTGGCGTCAATGCCGACAGCAGGTGATGAACGAAAAATTGGCTGAGGGCCAAATCATCGGCGTATTTTAATTTTAAAATTAACTTGACCAGTGGCTCGCGGTAAAGAAACGGCGCAACAATGGCGTCGGTCACTATCGGCCGATGTTGGCAGGTCAAACAAATGGTTTGCGGCGCGGCATGATTTTCAACCGATGGCACCTGCAATGGTTGCGAACAAACGTTGCAATGATGGGACGGCATGAAGGGCAATGTTTGCCAACAATCGGCGCATAGGGCATGGGGGGTGTCGCGGTTGACCGGCGCGTCGCACAGGGCGCAGACCGGGCTGTAAACCAAGCCGGTGGCGGTGCGCACCATGGCGCGCAGGCGTAAATTGAAGCGCGAGGGGGGCAGGGTGGGGGGCATGGTTAAAGGCACGGTTCTTGAAAGATAAAGGGCGTAAAAGCGGTAAGATAAGGATTGTTATTTTTTCGATAAAATGGCAACAATAAAAGGCAAGCAATATAACCAATGATAGAACAAAAAAATGACCGCGGCTAGTTTTCTTGATAAATTGCAATCGGCCCTAACCCCCGCCCGCGTGCTGGTGGTGGGGGATGCGATGCTGGATAGTTATGTCTATGGCCGAGTCGATAGGATATCGCAGGAGGCACCGATTCCTGTCCTCAGCCAAATCGGCGACCCCGAATACCGCCCGGGCGGCGCGGCCAATGTGGCGCGTAATATTGTAACCCTGGGCGCCGGCGTGTCGTTGGTCAGCATGGTGGGCGACGATGCGGCTGGCAAAATATTGCAACAATTATTGGCGGGTAAAAAGGGCGACGAGAGATTGCAAAAATTCCAGGGATTCTGGCTGACCGATAAAACCCGCGTTACCACCGAAAAAACGCGCTACACCGCCAATAAACAGCAGATGTTGCGGTTGGATAGGGAGGACACCAAACCAATCGACGATGCACATAGCGCGCAATTATTGCCGATGATTGAAAATTCCATGGCGACCGCGCGGGCGGTGGTGATTTCTGATTATGGCAAGGGGTTGTTGACCCGTGATTTATTGCAAAAAACCATCGCCCTGGCCAAGCAAAAAAAATTGCCGGTGGTGGTCGACCCCAAGGGCAATGATTTTACAAAATACCGTGGTGCCGATTACATAACCCCCAACCGCTTAGAATTGCAATTGGCAAGCAACATGCCGACGACGACCACGGCGGAGGTCATTGCCGCCGGCCAACAATTAATTGCCGAGGTTGGTTTCAAGGGCGTGGTCGCCACAAGGTCGGAAGAAGGATTATCGCTTATCGAGAAAAATGTCGCGACCCATTTTAAAACCGACGCGCAGGAGGTTTTCGACGTCGCCGGCGCGGGCGACACGGTGGTGGCGGTGTTTGCCGCCGCCTTGGCCGCCGGGTTACCACCAGTGTTTGCCAGCCGCCTGGCCAATGCCGGCGGCGGTGTGGTGGTGGGGAAAAGCGGCGCGGCCGATGCAACGTTGCAAGAAATCATCGCCATGTTGTTATCTTCGATAAGCCATGGCAAGCATTTGCTGGATGAAGCAACCATGTTGCAAAAGGTTGCGGCCGCGCATCAAGCCGGCAAAAAAATTGTTGTCGCCAATGGTTGTTTTGATTTGTTGCACGACGGGCATGTTGCCATGCTCCAGGCGGCCAAGCAACAGGGTGATTTTTTGTTGGTGCTGATTAACAGCGACGCGTCGGTTCAACGCCTAAAGGGTGATTCATTAAATGCCATTGCCCGCCCGTTTCAGCCGGCGGTGGTGCGGGCCGACGGGTTGTTGGGCTTGGCCGAGGTTGACGCTGTCGCCGCATTTGACGACGACACGCCGGCGCGGGTGATTGAAAAAATTAAACCCGATGTGCTGGTTAAGGGTGAGGATTACAAGGGCAAACCCGTCGCCGGCGCGGAACATGCCGGTCGCCTGTATTTGGCACCATTAACCCCGGGGTTTTCGACCAGCAATGTTATAAAAAACCTATCGCGCCGATAAAAAATACACCAGCCCGTGAAACAACAGGTCGGGTTCGTAAGCGACGCTGGGGTTTTTAAATCCATCCTTGACCAATTGCTTGGCCGCGCCGCCGGTCAAAACAACCTTGCGCCCGTCACGATTTGCGCCGGCGATAATTTTTTCCAACGCGCTGTCGCCCAGCAAATTTACCCCCTTGGCCATGGCGTCATCGGTATTTTTGCCGATAAAAACATTGTCGCTGGTTTTTTTTGCTGTATCGATGGTTGGCAATTGCTCGGTCTGTTGGTGCAATGATGTCGCCATCAGGTGGCTGCTGGGCATAATCAACCCGCCCTCGAAACCCCAATCCTTATCAACAAAATTGGCGGTGGTGGCGGTGCCCATGTCGATAATCACCAACGGCGGTTGATATTGCAATTGCCGCGCCCCCAGCACGGCCAGCAACCGGTCGGTGCCAACTTTTGTCGGTTCGTCGGTCAAGTTGGCGAATGGGTAATTTTCTGCGCCAAACATATGCAATGCCACGTCATGTTTGTCAGCAAAGGTTGTTAATAGCGCGGTGGCGCGGGGCACGACGCTGACACCATATATATCGGCGATGCCCTCGCTCGCCGCGCTCAGGCTGAAACAGCTTGGTTTTTTTAAAATACTGGTTTTGAAACTGGTTATCGCGCCCAAACTATTGCTATTGCTTGCGCTGTCGTAAAAACGCCAACGCACATGGCTGTTGCCGATGATGATAAGAATGCTGCGCATCGCGCCATTATAGAAAAAAAACACAGGTATTTCAATCGATAGTGATGGTGGCCGCATCTGGGGTTGCAATCGCCGCACGGGGTTTGTATAGGGTTGAACCATAAGCGGAGAGGTGCCAGAGTGGTCGATCGGGACGGTCTCGAAAACCGTTGTGCGCGCAAGTGTACCGAGGGTTCGAATCCCTCCCTCTCCGCCAATATATTTGCGCTTCCGCTTGGGACTCTGTTACTGCCGCAAGCGAGACAAAAACATTTATTGCTTTTACCTTAAGCGAGCAAAGCCATGGCGAATCTCAGGCGGGGACATTATCACTTGCTTCTATCAATATCATTGATGAAAAAATGCGACTTTGCCTCCCTTGCTTTAGCAAGGGAGGACGGAAAAATACGAGGCTTGCCGAGGTATTTTTCCAAGGTGGGTTCGTCAACAATATATTTTATTTAAAAAACTTATAAGAATAAAAAATGATGTTAGCGAAGCTCATGCTTTAAAATTTGCAACCTGAACATTTTCCACTTGCAAGATGGCAGAAAACTTTATAGCATAAAACCATGGCGAGCGTTGCAACCTATATTACTTTTCCGGGCGAGACCGAGGCCGCCTTTAATTTTTACAAATCGGTGTTTGGTGGCGATTTCACCAGCTTTATGCGCATCGGCGATGTGCCACCCGCCACGGGCATGTCATTTACCGACGAAGAAAAAAAACTTGTAATGAATGTGCAATACCCGATATTCGGTGGCCATGTGTTAATGGGCAACGACGTGCCGCATCGCATGGGGTCGATAATTGTTGGCAACAATGTTAGCATCAACTTGATGGTTGATAATGTCGAGCAGGGGAAGGGATTTTTTGCCGCCCTGTCGGCTGGCGGCAAGGTGGGGACAGAATTTCAAGAAATGTTTTGGGGACATTGGGGGCAATTGACCGACAAATTCGGCGTCCGCTGGATGGTGAATTGCAACAAACAAACAAATTAAATTATCTATCGATTTAATTTTTATTTATGACTGATATTTTTTTCCTTGGGTTAATGACCATGGGATAAAAGACAATGCACGCGGAATAACCGTAAAAATATAGGCGACCCATATCACCGGCGAGACAAAGGGAGCCAACACACCCAAGCCATAGAAGGTAACCCCAATATAACGTTGCCAACCAAATTGGCGCAAATCCCCATGCACCGCCACCGCCAGGCGGTAAAAAACACTCGACACGGCAAACATGGTAAGGTTATAAAATGCTATCGCCAAGGGTTGGTTAAAATTTTCCCCCAGCAGAACGGTCGCCAACGGGATAACCGTTACAAACAATAGCGCAAATATATTTAGCCATAAGATATTTAGATTGACCCGTCGCATGTGTAAACAAAGTTGGTGGTGATTAACCCACCATAGGGCAACCGTGATAAAGCTAAAAGTGAACAACAAAAATTTTGGTAAAAATGGTAAGAGCGCGGAAACCCCCGTCATATCGAACGGGTGCAATTCAACCGCCATCAGGGTGATGGCGACCGAAAACACGCCATCGGAAAAAGCCTCCAACCTGGCCTTGTCCATTGGGGTATCGACGGGTTTCCGTCTAGGTTTCCGCCGGGTTTTTTGTATGGTTATCGCCTTACGCATGAAAAAATACTAGGGCAGTATTTAGCACAAAGCAATCACGCGGGCGGACAGATAATGCTATGATTTTAATACCGCTACCGCCGGCGCGACGACCGCGGGATAAAATAAAACATCGGCGGAATAATCATAAAAACATAGGCCAACAATACCGCATGGGGGATGAAGGGTGCCAAAACGCCCAAGCCATAGCATACAACGGCGACATAACGCTCCCACCCATATTTTCGCAAATTGCCATACACACTGCGCGTTAGCCAATAAAAAATTGCCGAGGCAATAAACATGATAAGGTTATAAAATGCCATGGCCATCGGTTCATGAAAATTCTCCCCCAGCAAGCTGGTTGTCAGCGGAATAACGGTTATAAACAACAGGGTAAATATATTAAGCCATAGAATTTTTAGCGTAACGCGCCGCATGTTCAAACAAAGCTGATGGTGATTAACCCACCAGATGGCGATGGTGATGAAGCTTAAAACAAACAATAAAAACTTTGGCAAAAATGGCAATAGGTCAGAAAGCCCCGTCATATCAAACGGGTGCAATTCAACCGCCAGCAGGGTGATGGCGACCGAAAATACCCCATCGGAAAAGGCCTCCAGCCGCGCTTTGCTCATTGTTTTTTTCATAAAAAAAACATTAAGGTTGTTTGATTAATAATGCAATAATACAAT
>JASGCL010000021.1 GCA_030054115.1 Hydrotalea sp. | reverse complement strand
AGTTGGCATCAGAAGTATAATAACATTTATTTGCCAAGGGTGTATAACCTGAATTTGAATTATCGGGTTCAACATTGGAATCCGCAATGATGCCACCAAGCGCACCATTGTTGCCCAGATGATGATAACAAGTATGAATATCGCCCGTCACGCCCGATGTCGCATTGACATAGGGATCATTACTATTGCTCTGAATTGAGTAAATCGCCCCGCCCGCCACCCTCACACCGGCCTTGCTTTGCGCGCCGCTGGCCGACAGGTTGTTTGCCCAATTTACATCGGACAGGCTGAAACCAACCCCCAACCCAACCCGCAAACCCCAATTGTCGGCGGAATCCAATTTAAATCGGTAACTTGGGGTAATGGTCATTACGTGATACGGCGCGTCATAATTAAATTGCGTCGTCGAATCATTCGTGCCCAAACCAGTCCATTTATGGTTAAAACCCAAATAATCGGCCGACAGGCCGAATCCGCTTTTACTCGTCCAACCAAGAGATACGCCGTAACCGACACCGCCGGTCGCGGCCGATTTATTGTCGCCGTTTTTGGGTGCATCGGCATTGCCAGTTTTTGACCAATCGCCGGCAAAGCTGTAAACATAACCCACATCGGCCTTTAACAATAATTTCCCCGCGACTGCGTTCGCAAGCAGGGGGCCGTTCGCGCCCGTGCCACGGCTATTAGTTACATTTTGCGCATGGGTGGCGGTGGCTAATAATGTGGTCGCCAATAATGAGCTAGTCAGGATAAGTTTTTTCATCGGTTTTCTCTGGGTTTTTAATAACAATAAAAAATCCTTTATTGGTTGCTAACTTTAATAATTCTCTTTTTAATTGTCAATAGTTAATTGATTTTATTTATATAATTTACTCTTTAAGGGCGATTTTGCAACAAAACAGCATTTGGCGGGGTTGCCCTCCGCCCGTCATTCTCGAAATCGCGAAGCTCACCCCTCTATCCGTCATTCTCGAAGCCACCACATGCCCGCCGTTTAGGCGGGGGCGCGTCAGCGCGTGGTGGCTATCGGCCTCCCTCAAGCAGCGAAGCGATAGCGCGAATAAATTGCATTCCTTGGCCTCGGTGGATTCACAAAAAAACATTTAGCTAGCTTTGCCAAGAATAAAGCAAGGCAATAACCTGATAGCGACCCACGCCGTCCAGGAAATAGCAATATATTCGCCCTATCGCTTCGCTGTTTGAGGGCGGCTGATAATTTTGCCAAGGCAAAATTTCGAGAATGACGGCTAGAGAGAGGCTAAACGGTGGCGCAGGTTAGAAAAATTTTCGAGGATGACGGACGGTGGGGTGTTAAAAAAACGACGGAGAAGAGGGCGATGCCACAAAGCCTCCCTTGCTTCAGCCGCCGACGAGGGATAAAAATACGAACACCGCGACAGCGGTGGAGATATTTTTTGGGTGGGTTCGTTAGCAACATTTTTGATATAAAAAAACCCATAAGAATAAAAAAATATCGTTGGCGAACCCACCCAAAAAACATGGTCGCTTACGCTCCCTGTTTTTATCCCTCCCTTGCTAAAGCAATGGAGGCAATGCGGCATTTTCTAAATCAGTCGTTAAAAATTGATCCCCAAACCCGCGCCGATGAAGAGGGCGAGGGGGCCGGCTTTCGAGGCGTAAGTCCCTTGCGCCGATGCCAATGCCAATGCTTCGTTGCCAGCATAACGCACGTTAAATAATTCGTGGATGTATTTTACGTTGATATCGGCATGCAACAGGTTGTTGTCATATTCAACCGCAACCTGAGGTATGATAACAAAACCCAAGTCGTCCTTCGTCACCGATGGTGTAACGGGTGCCTCGCCGGCGACTGCGCCCGCCGCGGTTAGGTAGCCTTGCACGGCGGTATCCAATTGATTCCACAATGCCGTGGCGACATACACCGTATTACCAGCTTCAAAAAACCCGAGGGCGGTTGCCCTATTAAAATCTACAATAGCCGAGGCGACCGGGTTACCCTGTAAAAATACACTCCACACGCCATAGGCGACAGGGTTTTCCATTCTTATATCCGACAATTGTATTTTTCCAGTAATCAAGGCATTGGCAATTTGCGCATTGCTAAAACCGGCGACATGGTTGTTGTTCGCGGTTACAGTGCATCTATTACTGCCGTCGCCCAACTGCATACCAGCGCCCGTTGCCAATGGCGCGCCCTTAGAATCCGAAAAAATCATGGCGGTGCTAAAATTCCCATTGGTAACCGCACAATTCCCACCGAACATTGGGTCTGAAGACAACCCAAAATCACTGGGGCTAACAGTTATTGCCGGGCCACCCTTACTCTTTGTAACGGCATAACTCGCCGCGCTGGCGACCTTAACTCCATTTTGTTGCGCGCCGCCACTGGCACTAGCCTGTGATACCCAATTCACATCTGAAATACTAAGCCCAACCCCAACCCCCAAGCGAATGCCCCAATAGCCAGCCGAATCTAATTTGATACGATAATTCGGCACCAATGTAACAACATTATAGGACGCATCGTAATTATATTGCTTTGTTGCATCGCTTATCCCCGGCCCCGTCCATTTATTATTAAACCTAATATAATCGGCCGACAAACCAAAACCAGATTTATTCGTCCAGCCTAAGCTGGCCCCATAACCGACGCCACTTGCACTGGTCGCGCCCGAACCATTCAAACTATAAATATAACCGATATCGGCCTTTAACATCAATTTGCCCGCGACCGCGTTCGCAAGTAAGGGGCCATTCGTGCCCGTGCCAGTGGTTTGCGCCATAGCAATGTTGGCGTGGGTGGTGAAAACCGCGCTGGATAGCGCGGTTGTAATTAACAGCATGGCCGTTATTTTGGTGAATAATTTGTTTTTCATGATGTTTGATTGTTAAAAATTGATGCCGATGCCCGCGCCGATGAAGAGGGCGAGTGGGCCGGCTTTGCTGGTGTAAGCTATTGCACCCGAAGATTTTGTTGAATCGACCGACCCCTCCGACCCGAAATAACGTACGTTGAGTAGTTCGTGGATATATTTAACATTGATGTCGAAATGGAGCAGGTTGTTGTCATATTCCAAAGCAACCTGTGGCGCCAACACAAAACCCGCGTCAAAACCCGAATCGGCCGCTTGGGCTGGGGCGTTGCAGATGCCATTGGCATAGTTATAACCCGCGCCCTTGGCCAAGCAATCGGCTGTGTCCTGAGCAAGTTTCGCCGCCGCCGCCGCCTGGGCCTGGTCTAATACACAACTGCCACTTAGACTGCCTGGAGCAAAGGTATAATAGGTAAAAGCACCCATACTCGTGCATACCGCCTGCGCCGCCGCGGTAACGAATTGCGTGCCATCAGATTGGTAACAACCAAGCGTGGTGGGCGATGCGCCGTCGCCGTCCCAAACACAGCTGTTAATAACTTGCGAGGCAATTGTAGTAAAATAATTCAAGGTCACTCCTGTTTTTATAATGGTGCCATTGCCGCTAGCACGATTCTGTATGTCGGATTTACCAATGCCCAACCCTCTAAGCCAGGTTGCAATAGCGTAATCCCCAACGTCGATAATTTTACTACTAGGAATAGAAGTACGACATTGACTAGTAGCATCAGGGTTAATGCCGCTGATACTCCCTCCCACGCTATCAAATACATAAAAGGCATTAGAAGCGCCTCCGCAGAGGCTAGAACCACCCGGAATATAACCCGGAAAACCAGAGTTGCCAGATAGATCAATATAATACGCCCCACCCGCGACCCTCAATCCGCCGCTTTGCGCGCCGTTGGTAATTTTTTGCGCCCAATTTACGTCGGACAGGCTGAAACCAACCCCCAAACCCACGCGCAAACCCCAATTGTCGGCGGAATCCAATTTAAATCGATAATTTGGCACGAATGTTACCACGTGATACGCCGCGTCGTAATTAAATTGCGTCGTCGAATCATTCGTGCCCAGGCCTGTCCATTTATGGTTAAAACCCAAATAATCGGCGGATAAACCAAAACCGGTTTTGCTGGTCCAACCAAGAGATGCCCCGTAACCAACCCCGCCGGTGGATTTGGATTTATTATCGCCCGGATTTAACCCGCCGGTTTTTGACCAATCGCCGGCGAAGCTGTAGACATAACCGACATCAGCCTTTAACATCAATTTGCCCGCGACCGCGTTCGCAAGCAGGGGGCCATTCGTGCCCGTGCCGGTGGTTTGCGCCAAAACGGTATTAGCCGTGGCCAGCAATGATACGGTCGCCAGCACCGCTGTTGCAGTTAAAAAATTGTTTTTTATATATTTTTTCATAGTTTTAAACTTTGAAATATACTAAATCAACTATTAGTTTATGAATTAAACTAATAGTTGTCAATATCTATTTATAATTTTATTTAAAGATATTTTGTAACAAAATGGCATTTTAGCCAATGCAATTTATCTACGCTATTGCTTCTATGGTTGCGCACGAACAACGTTTTGACGCCAACCGCCATTCGCAGTTTTCCGCAATGATGCCTCGAGGATGACGCAAAATTAGAAATTAAAACCTAGGCCCGCGCCGAAAAACACGGCAAGGGGGCCAGGTTTAGATATATAGGTAACAGCGTCGCCAGAATTATCATGCCCCGCATAGCGCGTGTTTAATAGCTGGTGAAGGTATTTAACATTAACGTCCATGTGAAACCAATCGTAGTCGATGTCCAACGATACCTGCGGCACAACAATAAAACCTATGCCACCCGTTGCCAAACCGCCAGAAGATGGTGAGGACGCCGTTCGAATTGGCAGGGTGCAAACATTGTTCGCCCATGTGCCGCCAGCGGCAATACATGCCGCCTGCGCCTGAGAAACGGATTGTCCGCCCGCCTTTAAAATTGCCTCTTGAGCATTGTATGTTAATTGATTCCAGATATTATCGGCTATAATTACAGTCAACCCCTGCGGCACATGCTCAAGTAATATTTGCTGTCCGAGGGTATTTGCACCTAGAACTTCTAACGCATTCAGGCCAGTGGTGTTGCCACCTTGAATAACCTGGCTCCACACATTATAATCAAGCGCGTCATTGGCGCGATAATTGGTTGCCGCAAGGATAACAACCACGCCGCTATTAATCAAGTTTACCAAATCATTATCCGTAAGCCCCGAGGCTTGACTTGTGCCATCACTAACGAAGCTAACACATTGAAATGCCCCAAGGGTAGTCGTCACAACCCGGCCGGCAATCAGTGAATTGTATGGCGCAACGTTCGATCCTTGTCCGTCTGTATAACTACCCGCGCCACACGCGCCATTAGCACTCGTTGTGTTGTTATAATATGCGCCACCAGCAACCCTAACACCATTATTTTGCTTCACACCACTGCTGGCACTGCCACCACTGGTGCTGGCCTGTTGCGCCCATTTTATATTTGAAATACTTGTGCCAAGGCCAACCCCGAAACGAAGCCCCCAATGATTATCCGAATCCAATGAAAAACGATAACTGGGCACCAATGCAACAACGTGGTAATTGGCGTCATAATTATAATTGGTGCTGGCACTGCTTCCCGTGCCCGCGCCGGTCCATTTACGGTTAAAACCCATGTAATCGGCGGATAGACCGAATCCGGTATCGCTGGTCCAACCCAGCGACCCGCCATAACCAATACCGCCCGTTGCTAAGGAGCTATTGCTTCCCTCTTGGTTGAGGTTTAAGTCGTTGGTTTTTGACCAACTACCGCTAAGACCATAGACATAACCAACATCGCCCTTTATCACAAAGCGGTCAACCGCTTGGTTTTTCGGCAATAATACTGGTCTGGGAGATGTCGCGGGCCGGGCAACATTAACATTAACCTGTTTTTTCTTAACCTTATTAACTTGGTTTTTTTTAACCGTGTTTTGTGCCAAGGCAACATTGACGTTTGCCATAATGCTTGTTGTTGCAAAAGCTATGAATAACAGCCCCGACCATGCAAACCGTATCACGCGGCACAGCACTGGCCTCAATGTCCCGTGCCGCGCCCTTATTGCCGTCCTGGTCACTATTATATTCATATTTTTTTGGGCAAGCAATAACAACAATCTAAAAATAAAATATATTTCTTAGTTATCAAAAATTAAACCCTAAGCCACCGCCGAAAAACACGGCAAGGGGGCCAGGTTTCGATATATAGGTAACGGCGTCGCCAGAATTATCATGCCCCGCATAGCGCGTGTTTAATACCTGATGAAGGTATTTAACACTAACGTCCATGTGAAACCAATCGTAGTCGATGTCCAACGATACTTGCGGCACAACAATAAAACCTATGCCACCCGTTGCCAAACCGCCAGAAGATGACGTAGTTTGCGGCTGGATTAGCGGTATGACCGGCGGTTGGGTTATGACTTGCGCTGGGGTGCAAACATTGTTCGCCCATGTGCCGCCAGCGGCAATACATGCCGCCTGCGCCTGAGACGCGGACTGCGCCCCCGCCGCTGTAAGCGCCACTTGACCTTGGCGAGTTATTTTATTCCAAGTATCATCGGCTATAATTACGGTCGACCCCTGTGGCACAGTTTCAAAATTTACTTCGTATCCGGCTCCATTAGGAGTACCATTAAAGGCATCAGCCAGAACCTGTAGGCTGTCGATGCTAACTTCATTACCACTTTGGATAACCTGACTCCACACATTATAATCAACGGGTTGCCCACCAGCAATAATTGTTCCACGAGCATTAAGAAGAAATTTGCCCTGGCCTACCGCAAGCAGTCTTACAAAATCGTCGGCTGTAAGCCCCGAGTCTAAAATTTCGTTTGTAACTGAACCATCAGGATTAAATGTGCTTTTAATACACTGAAACCGCCCCAGGGTTATATGTACCCCGTTTGCAAAGCTGGGGGTGGCGATAGATCCTCTGCCGTCAGAATAAATACCAGCAGACCCACATGGGCCGGCATTTCCAACCACGTCGGTATAATCCGCGCCAGCGGCAACCCTAACGCCATTATTTTGCTTCGCGCCACTGCTGGCACTGCCGCCACTGGTGCTGGCCTGTTGCGCCCATTTTATATTTGAAATAGTTGCGCCAAGGCCAACCCCGAAACGAAGCCCCCAATGATTATCCGAATCCAATGAAAAACGATAACTGGGCACCAATGCAACAACGTGGTAATTGGCGTCATAATTATAATTGGTGCTGGCACTGCTTCCCGTGCCCGCGCCGGTCCATTTACGGTTAAAACCCATGTAATCGGCGGATAGACCGAATCCGGTATCGCTGGTCCAACCCAGCGACCCGCCATAACCAATACCGCCCGTTGCTAAGGAGCTATTGCTTCCCTCTTGGTTGAGGTTTAAGTCGTTGGTTTTTGACCAACTACCGCTAAGACCATAGACATAACCAACATCGCCCTTTATCACAAAGCGGTCAACCGCTTGGTTTTGTGGCAATAATACTGGTGTAATAAATGTCGCGGGCGGGGCAACATTAACCTGTTTTTTCTTAACCGTGTTTTGCGCCAAGGCGACATTGGCGGTCACCATTAAAAAACCTATAACCAACATGCCCGCAAATCGTATCACGCGGCACAGCACCGGCCTCAGTGTCCCTTGACGCACGCCTATGGCTAAAATATTATTTTTTATTACTGTCACGGTCATTTTGCGGTCATGTTTTCTTGAATTTAAATTAGGTTTGATATTAATAGGCCAAATATACCACTTAATGTAGATGTTACAAATTTTTACACGCCTATATCAATACTTTAAATGCAATTGTCAAGACGAAAAATAAACGAAAAACAAAACATATTTTTTAGTTGTTAAAAATCAATGCCTAATCACGCGCCGATGAAGCGGGCGATGGCGGCGGATTTGGCGTTATAGGTAATTGCGCCGGCGGGTGATTCGCCACTGACATCACCCTCGCACCCGAAATAACGCGCGCCACCAACTCGCGGGTGTGTTTTTTGGATGGGTTCGTGGATAAGATTTCTTATAAAAAAAAGGGCGGTTATACCCGTGGGCGTGTATACACGCCAACGGGTCTCAAGCGGTGTTTTTTACTTATCTGTTTTCTTGCAAAAAAATTGCGTAAAGCCTCCCTTGCTTGAGCCGCCGACGAGGGATAAAAATACGAGCCTTGTAAAGGCGAGATATTTTTTGGGTGGGTTCGTGGATAACATTTTTGATATAAAAAAAGTTATAAGAATAAAAAATCTTGTTGGCGAACCCACCCAAAAAATACCTCCAAAGATGAAAGCAGGCTGGAGCGGGTGAAGGGAATCGAACCCTCGTCACTAGCTTGGAAGGCTAGAGCTTTACCATTAAGCTACACCCGCGCGGAAAACCATTCGGGAGACATTATCGAGGCATTGGGATGCGCCTTTAAATTCCCTTTTCGCCCCCTTATTACATTTTTTTATCAAATTGTGAAGCGCGACCTGACCAATAATCAACCGCTATAAACTTAAGCTAGGAAACGTCGCCCGAATAACCTATAGTAAAAAAACTATATATAATTGAAAAAAAATGAAAGAGATTAAAATCGACATTTGCATTATCGGCGCCGGGTCGGGCGGGTTATCGGTCGCGGCCGGCGCGGCGCAATTGGGCCTGCGCACGGTGCTTATCGAAAATCATAAAATGGGTGGCGATTGCCTGAACGCCGGGTGCGTGCCGTCAAAGGCTTTGTTGGCGGCCGCCAAACGCGCCATGACCGCTCGGCAAGATAACATCATGGGTATCGCGCCCAGCGAGCCAAAAATTGATTTTGCCGCCGTCAAAAAACATGTGGCGGGGGTGATTAAAACAATCGAACCGAATGATTCGGTCGAGCGTTTTACAAAACTCGGGGTGCGGGTTATCACCGCGACCGGCGAATTTATCGGCAAAAACAAAATCCAGGCCGGCGATAATATCATCACCGCCCGTTACGTGGTTATTGCCACCGGTTCGCGCGCCATTGTGCCGGCGATTGCCGGATTGGATAAAATCGACAAGGCAAAAGTTTTCACCAACGAAACTATTTTTCAACTGAAGGAAAAACCCGACCATTTGCTAATCATCGGCGGCGGGCCAATCGGGATGGAAATGGCGCAGGCGCATGTGCGCCTCGGCTGTCGCGTGTCGGTTATCGACCATGGCCAGGTTATGCCGCGCGACGACCAAGCGGCGGTCGCTATCATCAAACAACATCTTACGAAGGAAGGCGTCGCATTTCACGAACAGGCGCAAATAAAAGAAATCACCGCCAGCGGCAAGAACATCACCATCGCCATTACCAACGGCAAGGGCAAGTCTGAAAAAATCAACGGCACGCATTTGTTGGTGGCGGCGGGGCGGCAAAGCAACATCCAATCGCTGAACCTTGACCGCGCCGGCATCAAGCATAATGGGCGAAGCATCATGGTGGATAAACGCCTGCGCACCAACCACAAAAACATCTACGCCATCGGCGATTGCAACGGCGGCCCGCAATTTACCCATGCCGCCGGGTATCAGGCCGGTATCATCATCCGCCAGGTATGTTTTAAAATGCCGGCATCGGTTGATTATGCCGCCCTGCCCTGGGTTACCTACACCGACCCCGAATTGGCGCAGGTCGGATTGAACGAGGCCGCCGCCATCGCCAAATACGGCAAGAAATGCAAAATCGCCACCTGGCCATTTCACGACAATGACCGCGCGGTGGCCGAGGGCGAAACCGCCGGCTTCGCCAAAATCATCGCCGATAAAAAAGGTCGCATCGTCGGCGGCACTATCGTCGGCCCGCACGCCGGCGACATGATATTAACCATCGGCCTGGCGATAAATAAAAAATGCACCATCGGCGATTTGGCCGGCGTCATTGCCCCCTACCCCAGTCGCGGCGAAATTATAAAGCGCGCCGCCGGCAGTTATTACACGCCAATTTTATTCAGCGACAAAACGCGCCGCGTTGTAAAATTATTGCAATGGTTGCCATAACGGGTTGCCATAAGTTTTTTTTTAATGGCTTAATATCTGCTTCAAAAATAATTTGGTGCGCGGCGATGTTGGGTTGTCAAAAAATTCTTGCGGCGTGTTTTGCTCGATAATTTGCCCCTCGTCCATAAAAATCACGCGGTCGGCAACGCGGCGGGCAAAGGCCATTTCGTGCGTTACCACCACCATCGTCATGCCGCGCTCGGCCAGGTCTATCATCACCTCCAACACCTCGGCGATCATTTCTGGGTCCAGTGCCGATGTCGGCTCGTCAAACAACATTATCTTCGGCGACAGGCTAAGGGCGCGTGCAATCGCCACCCGTTGCTGTTGGCCACCGGATAATTGGCTGGGGTATTTATCGGCCTGCTCGGGGATGCGCACCACCTCCAAATACTTGCGGGCGATTTTTTCTGCTTCGCTTTTCGATTTTTTCTGCACCCAAATCAATGCCAGGGTGCAATTTTCCAACGCCGTCAAATGCGGGAACAAATTAAAATGTTGGAACACCATGCCGATATGTTCGCGCACCGCGTAGATTTTTTTCAAATTACCATCCAGCGATATGCCATCAACTTCTATCTTGCCATTGTCATGGGTTTCCAATCGGTTGATGCATCTTATCAGGCTCGATTTGCCCGAACCCGACGGGCCGCAAATCACTATCTTCTCGCCACTGGCAATCGTCAGGTTGATATCCTTCAACACGTGAAATTTTTCATACCATTTGTTCATATGCTCGATAATGATAATGGGTTTTTTGTCTGTCATGTTATTCTCCTGGCTTAGGTTTATAGTTTTTGGGTTGATGAAGTTTTTTTTAAATAATTTATTTTATCTTGCATGTTCGGTTTTTAATTTTTTTTCTAAATGCGCCGAAAAACGCGAAATGCAAAAACAGCAAACAAAGAACATCGCCGCAACGAAGATAATAATTTCGCGACCCGCCGCCTTCCAATCGCTACTGACCATCGTTGCCTTGCCCGCGCCCAACGCGTCATACATCGACACCACCGCCACCAGCGTCGTATCCATAAACATGCCGATAAAGATATTAACAATCGAGGGAATGCAGGCCTTCAACATCTGCGGCAAAATCACCAATTGCAAGCCTTGCCAATAATTTAGGCCGATGGCCGATGCCGCCTCCGCCTGGCCGCGCGGCAGGGCGTTCAGGCCACCACGCATTACCTCCGACAGATAGACCGTCGAAAACATCGTCACCATAATAACCACGCGAAACAGCAGGCTGTAATGCGCGCCGGTCGGCAAAAAATAATTCAACATCGTCGCGGCGACAAATATCAACATCAGCAGGGGCACGCCGCGCACCACCTCGACAAACAGCACGGTCATTTTTGACAGAAAAAATAACCGCGAGCGTCGCGCCAAGGCCACCAATATCGACAAGGGAAAAGATATAGCGATGCAGGAAACGCCAACGATAATATTCAGCATGAAGCCACCAACCTGCGACGCGCCGACCGGCGTTAAAAACAAACCGCCGCCAATCAACCAATAGGCAATGAAGGGATAGGCGATGGTAAAATAGAAAAACTTTTTACGTCGGCCGGGCGTTTTAAAATTTGATTTAAAAATCGGCACCAGCGCAACAAACAATAATAAGAATGCCAACAACACCCGCCACAATTCACCCGCCGGATAAAGATAAAATAAAAATAATTTCCAACGCAGGGGAATAAAACCCCAACAGGCACCGCGAAACCCGACATCATAACATTCGCGCACACTGCGGGTGGCAATCGACGCATCGAAAAAAAACCATTCGGCGGCCATCGGCACAATATAATATAAAAACCCAATTATCAGCAGGGTGAAAAAACTGCTCCACCAGCTGGAAAAAAGATTCTTGTGCAACCAATAAAAACTTTTTGAAAATATCGCCATGCTGTTACATCCTTAAAGAAATTTGCTTGTTATAATAATTAATAATAATCGACATCGTCAGCGACAAAACCAAATAAAAACCTATCGCCAGCATCATGCACTCCATCTCGTGACCGGTGATATTGAGGGTCGAGCTAGCCAGGGTGGTCGAAATATCGACATAGCCAATCGCCGCCGCCAGGGTGGAGTTTTTCAAGAGGCCAATCAATTCGCTCGACAGCGGCGGAATAACCATGCGCAGGGTTTGCGGGATAAGCACCAAGCGATTAATGCGGCCACGCGACAGGCCTATCGCCATGCCGGCCTCGGTCTGTCCCTTTGGAATGGCGAGCAAGGCACCGCGCACCGTCTCCGCAATATAGGAAGCGGCAAAAATCGATAGCCCCAACAACAAGGCCATAAAGACCGAGGTCATGAGCGAGCCGCCCTCGAAGGTATATTCGCCGAAATGCGGCATCTCCCACGTGCCCTGCACCGCAAACAACACCACGATAATTGGCAAGGCCAATAACAAAATCAACAAACCATAAAATAAAATCGGGCTCATCGCTTGGCCGGTGGTAAAGCGATGACGCGCCGCGGAAGTCTTGAGGAAAAAAAATCCGACCACCATCACCACCAACGCCACCGCCAACGCGCCGCCGCCGGCCGAAAATATAAATTTTGGCACGAACAGCCCGTCGTTGCTTAGGTAAAAATAATTGCCGATGTTAACCGCCTGGTCGGGCGATGGCAACATGGTCGCCAAAAAAACATTCCAAAAAATAATTTGTATCAACAGCGGGATGTTCCGCATGGTTTCGATATAAATCAACGCAAGCCGATTCAATAAAAAATTGGGCGAAAGACGCGCCAAGGCAATGATAAACCCCAAAACCACCGCCAGAATACAACCCCAAAAGGTAACATTGATGGTGCCCAGCACGCCAACCAACGCCGCCCGTAGGTTGCTGTCGCTGGCTTGGTAAGGAATCAACGCCATATGTTGGTCGATGTCATAATTGGCCGATGAAAATAAGAAATCAAAACTAAATTGTTTTGACAAGGCCGAAAAATTACCCAGCACATTGTTCAAAAAATACAAAAACAAAAAAAATACGAATAATATGCTGACGACTTGCAAAAACACGCCGCGTTTTTTTTCATCTTGCCACATGGTCAACCAACGCGGCATGAACCATTCATCGCGCCATGGCAAAAACCGCGTCCGCCACCAGGCGCGAAGCGGCGCGGTCACACGCGACCGGTAAAACCACGGCACAAACCATGAAACGAACCACACCGCACCGGCCAATAGCAACGGCATGACCATCGCCCTCAGCAAATTTATAACCCGTGTCATCAGGGCAAAAACCTGCTCGGCAATAACCTCGGCAAGCCACAGAAATGGAAAAGCTAATCGTCTCAGCATTATACCTCCATCAGGTTATTAAAAACGCGACAGGGAATCGCTCGCCCGTCCGCACCAATTCAACATTAACTACATTGCTATTAAATAAACGGCGGGGCATACATCAATCCGCCACGGATATAAAGGTCATTTAACCCACGTTTTTTTAAACCCAGCTGGTCGATGTGTTTATGGTACAGCTCACCATAATTGCCAACCTGCTTGATAATACGATAGGCCCAATCTTTGTCCAGGCCAAAATATTTTCCGGTGTCCTGACCATCCAACCCCAGCAAGCGATTGATCTCGGGGTCGCTGTTTGCGCCGGCCTGCACGATTTTATCGATATTCGCACTGGTGATGTTTTTTTCTTCGGCGACTATCAACACATACATCGTCCAACGGGTGATGTTCGACCATTGGTCATCGCCCTCGCGGATGGCGGCGGCGAATGGCTCCTTTGAAATAATTTCTGGCAAGACCTTGAAATCATCGGGATTTTTTTGGCTCATCCGGTTGGCGGCCAGGCTCGACCGGTCGGTGGTGTAACTATCGCATTTACCGGCCATCAGGTTTTGCATCGCGGTGTCGCTGGTGTCGACAACTATCGGCGTTACCTTCATCTTGTAGCGTTTAAAATAATCGGCCATGTTCAATTCGGTGCTGGTGCCGGATTCAATGCAAATGCGCGCGCCGCCCAATTGTTTTGTCGAATTGACGCCCTTGGCAATCAATCGTTTGGAAATCATGAAGCCTTGGCCATCGTAAAAATTCGGCGGTAAGAAATTTATTTTTAAATCGCTATCGCGGCTGAGGGTATAGGTCGTGTTGCGCGACAAGATGTCAATTTCTCCCGATGATAAAACGGTGAAACGTTCCTTGGCCGCCAGGTTGCGGTAATTAATTTTTGTTTTGTCGCCCAACACCGCGGCCGCCACCGCCTGGCAAACCGCTACATCTATACCTTCCCACGCGCCATCATTATTTTGTTTGGCAAAACCCAACAACCCAGCATTATGAATGCCGCAATTTAACATCTTGCGCGATTGCACGGTTTTTAAAATACTCGACGCGGCCGTGGCATTCTGCGCCGTGCCAACCCAAGCGACAGCCAATAATGAAAAAACCGAGGCAAAATTTGCCACGGTGCCAACGATTTTTCTCACGTCGCTTACGCGCTTGCTTGTCGCTTTACCTGTTCCGGCGTTTGTCACTTTGGCTGTAAATTGTTTCATTGTTAAGGTCCTTTATCTGTATTTTTTAATGGCGTTTCAGGAGATGGCAGGCAACCCGAAACATTATCAAGCATCGTAAATGTTTCTTCCCCTTGTCGCAACGACAAAGGAAAAAGAAATTTGCGAATTGCGGACAAAGTCGTCGCGCGGTAAGCGGTTGCAATCTATTTTGTAACTATTTATAATCGTGGCATGAGCAAAACAACGATAGGCATTATTCAATTTGCAATGCAAGACGATGTGGAAAAAAACCGCAACAAGGCGGAGGAAATGACACGCGTCGCGGCAAAAAACGGCGCGACGATTGTTTTAATTCCGGAATTATTTTCCGCCCCGTATTTTTGCAAGGAAATGCGCGCCGAATACCTCGCCACCGCCCAACCGCGCGCCGGCCACCCACTGCTGGCGCGTTTTTCATCCATTGCTAAAGAACTTGGCGTTGTTATACCAGTCAGTTTTTTTGAAAAATCCAACAACGCCCATTACAACAGCGTGGTGATTATCGACGCCGATGGGCGCGAGCTTGGGCTTTATCGCAAATCACACATCCCCGATGGCGTCGGTTATGAGGAAAAATATTATTTTTCGCCGGGCGATACCGGTTTTCGCGTTTGGCAAACCGCCCACGCCGCCATTGGCGTTGGCATTTGTTGGGACCAGTGGTTTCCGGAGGCAGCACGTATCATGGCGCTAAAGGGTGCGGAGGTTTTACTCTACCCCACGGCGATTGGTTCCGAACCGCCGGCCCCCGATTATGATTCATCCGACCATTGGCAAAACACCATGTTGGGGCACGCCGCCGCCAATATCATGCCGGTGGCGGCCGCCAACCGAATTGGCACCGAGCAAGCCAAAAACGGCAATGTTGTTACATTTTACGGCCGGTCATTTATCAGCGACCACCAGGGAAAAAAAATGGCCGAGGCACCGCGTGATAAGGAAGCCATCCTCACCCATTCGTTCGACCTTACAGCTATCGGCGAATTACGTCGGTCGTGGGGCGTGTTTCGCGACCGGCGGGTCGACCTTTACCGCGACCTCCTAACCCTGGATGGCGGCGGGCGGTAATCACCATTTATAAACCAGTCGCCCCCGTTTGCTATTTTTTTAGCAAACGGGGGAACGCTTAAGTTTAATCAGCGCAATTTATGATAAGGCCTTTACCAAGTTATATATGCTTAGGCCGGAGATTAACAACCCGACCAAAATATACAAAAATTTTTGCGGCACATGTTTGACGAACTTGGCGGCAAAGGGTGATACAACCATCCCCCCCAATATCAAGCCGATAACAATTTCATAACTTTGCAGGCCAACGATAGTAAAGAAGGCTGAGCCGC
This sequence comes from Hydrotalea sp., assembly GCA_030054115.1. Lineage (NCBI taxonomy): Bacteria > Pseudomonadati > Bacteroidota > Chitinophagia > Chitinophagales > Chitinophagaceae > Hydrotalea > Hydrotalea sp. The sequence continues at coordinate 10,768 of JASGCL010000021.1, read as the reverse complement.
TGGCGGTGGTGATAAAAAATTCCGCACTATTGACAGTGCCTATCGTGGTGCGTGGGTCGCGCCCTTGGCCAAGCAAGGTGGTGGTTAAAATTGGTCCCCAACCGCCGCCGCCAATCGAATCAAAAAAACCAGCAACAAAACCAAGGTAAGGGATTTCTTTTAAGCTTTGCACGATTTTTAATTGATAACGGCGGAAAGCGCGGAACAGAACATAAAGCCCCATTAATAGCAAATAACCACTGACATAAGGTTTGATAAGTTTGCTATCAAAATTAACCACCGTATAAACCCCGACCAAGGCACCAACCACGCCACCCAGCGCGAGGCGGATTAATACTTTTTTATTAACATTGCGAAAATACCAATGGCTGAGGGCAGACGCCCCGGTGGTAAAAATTTCCGCAATATGCACCGACGCCGTGGCAATAAGTGGCGACGCCCCGGTGGCAAGTAAAAAACTGCTGGTGGTAATTCCATAAGCCATGCCCAAGGCGCCATCAACCGTTTGCGCCACAATGCCAACCAAAAGTCCGGTCAGCAAAAGATTATAGTCGAAGGTATCGCCCTGTTTGGTGATTGCATACCACACGGTGGCAACAACCCCCGCCAAGAACACAAATGTCACCGCGGCAAATAATTTTTTATTGACGGCGGAATCTTCTGACTTGTCGTCGGAAGATTTTTTTTGTTTATTTCTTTTCATGTATTTTTTGTTATTCTTTTAAGTTTCATTAAAAAATTGTTTATAAAAAAGCAAGATAACTGTCAAGCGATTTTTTAAAAAATAGATTTTTTTTCTACTTTTTAGAAAAAAATCGGCATATAAAATAAATATATTTTATTTAATAATATATAAATAGAATAATAATCTACTTTTTAAAAAACCGCTTCCGCGCCATTTTGCAAAAAACAAAAAAGGTAATTATTTTTATTTTTTTAATATGTTCATTGTGCCAATTACCGGCCATAAAATCAAACAACCACAAGTTTTGTGCTATGTTTTTTTGATGATAGCAATAGTTTGAAACAACAATTGACAAACGGGTTGCGATAATTTATCGCCAATAGTAATGGTGGGGTGCCCGAGTGGTTAAAGGGGACGGACTGTAAATCCGTTAGCTTCTGCTTACGCTGGTTCAAATCCAGCCCCCACCACCATGATTCCGCGACATAAGTCGCGAGTCTTAGGCTACCGCAGTTGAGCAGAAGCGAGTAGTTTTTATCTAAGGTGTGGTTTAAGAATTCACACTACGCGACATAAATCGCGAGTAATTGCTCCGCGACATAAAGTCGCGAGTCTTAGGCTACCGCAGTTGAGCAGAATCTGTTAGCCTCTACTCCATCGCGGGTAAGCGCGGCTCAAGAAAATCATTTGACTTCACGCCCGCTTCTGTTACAATCCAATCATGCCCGATAAAATTCAGCTTTATTCTTTGGCCACGCCGAATGGGGTGAAGGTCGCCATCGCGCTGGAGGAAATGGCAATCCCCTACGATGCGCATCTTATTAATATATCAAAGGGCGATCAATTCACCGCCGAATTTATTGCCATCAACCCCAATTCAAAAATTCCGGCGATTGTCGACCCCGATGGCCCGGGCGGCAAACCCTTCCCCGTTATCGAATCGGGCGCGATATTGCTTTATTTGGCCGAAAAAACCGGCAAATTTTTACCGAAAGACGCCGCCAAACGCAGTCAAACGATTCAATGGTTGTTTTGGCAAATGGCCGGCCTGGGGCCGATGTTCGGGCAATTTGGTCATTTCACGGTTTACGCGCCGGAAAAAGTTCCCTACGCCATCGACCGCTATACCAAGGAAGTTAAACGCCTGCTCGCCGTGCTCGACAAACAATTAACCGGCAAAAAATATGTTATTGGTGATGAACTCACCATCGCCGATTTCGCCATTGTGCCATGGGTGCGCGGTTTAGAAACCGGTTACAAGGCCGGCGAGGTTTTGGAATTAAACAAATACACCAATGTCACCCGCTGGCGCGACGACCTGCTCGCCCGCCCCGCGGTGGAACGCGCCCTTACCGTTTGTAAATTATAATCGCTCAAAATTTATCGCGCCCTCAAGTAGCGGAGTGCGCCCTCAAGTAGCGTTAGCGATAGAATAATTATATGGGCTAAATTTATTGCCCTCAAGTAGCGGAGCGCGTTCTCAAGTAGCGTTAGCGATAGAATAATTATATGGGCTAAATTTATTGCTCTGCTTCGGCCAGCAAGCTTTGTAAATCCAACCGGCTGGTAAACATCGCCAATTTTCCATCGCTATCCCTTGGCCAATATTTTGGCGACCGGTCCCAATATAACTCGATGCCGTTGCCATCCGGGTCGCGCAGGTATAATGCCTCCGACACGCCGTGGTCGGCCGCACCGTCCAGCGGCCATTTGGCCTCCATCAATTTTTTTAATGCCACGCCCAACGCGCGTCGCGTCGGGTATAACAACGCCACATGGTAAAGGCCGGTGGTGCCCGGCGGCGGCGCGGTGCCGTCCTTGCTTTCCCATGTATTAAGCCCAATATGGTGATGATAGCCACCGGCGGAAAGAAAAGCCGCATGCTGACCCATTTTTTGTTGCAATTCCAGCCCAATAATATTGCGCCAAAAATCAATCGCCCTATCCAGGTCGGCGACCTTTAAATGGGTGTGGCCAATTTTTGTGCCAGCGTCAATAGTGTAATCTGAGGAGGTTTTTTCGTCCCGTAAGGTGGTCGTGTTCATGACCGGCGTATAATGCTGGGTTGGCCAAAACACAATAGCCAAAATGGCCATAATTTATATTGCAATATAACGAAATATAAGCCCTCGGTAGGCAAAAATGGCTAAACCACGCCTATTTATCAACCCTAATTACTTCGGGGCCGCGCCAGATTTAATCTGTTCCCATTTTGATATGGCGTAATCGTTTACATCCTTGGGCAGGGTGGCGAAGATAACCGCCTTGTTTGATTTAACATATGATTCAAGGTTATCAATATAATGTTTTTTTAACAAATTGGGTTCCTTGGCTTCCAACGCGTCCATCGACTTTTTATTGGGCGAGCCATAACCCCATTGATGCACCAACCAATCGGCACCGCCATTGAGGAGCGCGTTGGTGTAGTCATAGGCTAACTCGATATTGGCTGGTTTGGCGTTTTTTAGCAACACCATGCCAGACGCAAACAGGGCAATACCCAACTCCCTGTCCAAAATCACTTGCTTCTTATCACCCTTCGGATCTTTTGCCCGTTCCTTATTGGCGGTGAGTGGTTGGTCCATCCAAGCCCAACCCAACCATAGTTCGCCGGTTTTTAAACCCACCACCACATTGTCGCTGTCGGTGTAATAAAGCCGCACGTTTTTCGCCACCGACCGCAAAAATGGGTCGCAGGTATCAATATCGGCCTTGGTTAATTTTAAAAATGGCTTCTTCATCCCCATTGCCAACATGCAAAAAGCATAATTGTCATAGGCGGTATCGGGCATAAAAACGCGACCCTTGTATTTTGGGTCGGCAAAATCCTTCAATGATTTTATTTCGCCCGTTTGAATGCGGCGCGAGTCATAAACCGCGGCCTCAATGCCAAAATAGGTTGGTATCATGTAATATTTGCCATTGATTGGTTCAAACCCGGGGGCATTTTTCCAAAATGGATAAATATCTTTCCAGCCGGTAATTTTGCTTGTATCCCACGGCTGGATATAGTCGAGCCAATAGGGGTTGTCTTTGCTATTATCAGAATTGCTGAGGTTGGCGATATCAACTTGAAACCCGCCCCTAACCTTGGCCAATGCCTCGCCCGTATCAACAAACACCAGCCAGGTTGGTGCTTTGGGGTATTTTTTTGCGTAATCCGGCACCCAACCGATGATATTATTGCCGCCGTAATCGAATACTTTCAATTCATTGCCGCACATTTTATTCGGCGTGTCACAGGCCGCCTTCGCCACATTGGGAAAGGTCGCGGTCAACAGCCCGGCAACCAACGCCACGGCGGCGGTTGCACCAATTTGACGCACAAAACGCTTCGCAACTTTTTGCGTATTTTTTTTGGTTGAGACAACTAACGAATTCATAATCGTGATTATTGCAGATTTCTCTTAATTTGCAAGCAGAAAATGCATTAGTAGAAAGATTTTTTTTCACGCCCTTAAAAGAGGCTATTTTCGGGCTATTTGCTGGCCATTATCTGTGCTATGAATTTGCGCTATAAGGTTTTTATCGCCGAATCGATTTTTTGCTTTAGGTCATCCAGCGTGCCGTTGTTTTCAATCACCACGTCAGCGCGTTTTATTTTTTCGGCGTCTGGCATTTGGCTGGCGCGAATCTTATCCAATAATTCGGGGGTCATGCCGGGGCGGTGCAATGCCCGTTCGCTTTGCACCGCGGGGGTTGAGGTTACGACCCATGTTTTATCGCATTCTTGGTCGATGGCTTTTTCAAACAACAGCGGCACCATGATAAAAATAACCTTGTCGCCGCGTTGCCGCGCCGCCGCGTAAAATTCGTCGCGCAGGTTTTTTATTTTTGGGTGGAGGATTTTTTCCAATTGCGTCAATTTTTCCTTATCGGCGAAGACCACCGCCGCCAATTTTTTTCGGTCGATTGTTTTGTCGTCGCGCAACGCCATGGGGAATCGGGTTGCAATTTCGTCATGGGCGGCACCGCCGACGGCCGACAATTGTTTGGCCGCGTCGTCAGCGTCGAGCACGTGGAAACCCCGCGCGGTCAAGATAGCCGCCACCGCCGATTTGCCGGTCGCTATAGAACCGGTTAAGCCGATGATTTGTAATTTTTTTTCAACCATGTTTTTTATTTTTTCTGTGACAATAAATAATGGCGTAAATCATCATCGACCGGCGGGTTTTTGTCGGTTTTGAACCAAGCCTTAAAACCGGGGATGCCCTGGTGGATAAGCATGCCCAACCCATCCTTCACCGCAAAGCCAAATTCTTTGCCGGTTGTCAAAAAATGAGTCAAATGCGCCCCATAAATAATATCATGCAATAAAATGCCGCGTGGTAAGGTCGTGAAATCGACCGGCAACATTTCACCCTTAAGCCCGAGCGAAGTCGCATTAACCAGCAGGTTCGCCGCGCCAATATGTTTTGGCAAGGATGCCAAGGAATCGACAGCGATGCCAAAATCATCGCGCAAATCTTGCAATTTTTCTACCGTGCGGTTGACAACAATGATGTCGCCAAACCCCAATTGTTGCAGGCCGTAAATCACCCCGCGCGCCGCGCCACCCGCACCGATAACCACCGCGCGGTTTTTAGGGACGGCACGAAATGCCGCCCAAGACAACAGGTTTTCACTAAACCCCAACCAATCGGTATTGTCGCCATGCAATTTGCCGTTCCGCACAATTATCGTATTAACCGCGCCAATTTTTTTTGCCGCATCGCTTAAAACATCGCAATGGTCCAGCGCAACAATTTTATGCGGCAGGGTTACATTGCAACCCACCCAACCAACTTTACCATTGCGCAAATCGGCAAAAAACCGCGCGCAATCCGCCGGCGCGACGTCGCGCGATTCATAACGGCCGGGCAAGCCCATTTTTTTCAGCCAATGGTTATGCAGGGCGGGGCTTAGGGAATGGGTTATCGGGTGGCCGATAACACCGGCGACCGGAAAATTGTCGGGTGATTTAGTATTTTGCATATTCCCCCGCAGAGCTCCCAATCAGCGATACCAATGGCGTTCTTTTTGTTTCGTGGTCAAGCATTTTCAATGACTCCAATAGCAAGGCGCGACCGTGGTAAACAAACCCGCTATAGCCCTCGACCAAACTTGCGCCGGCGCGAATTTTTTCCACCGCATCCTCGGGCGACATAACCCCGCCGACGCCAATCAACGGAATTTTCCCCCTGGATGCCAAATAAAATTGCGCCAGGATGCGCGTCGCGGCGTTGAACAATGGTTTGCCACTTAAACCGCCGGTTTCGTCTTTGTAACGCGACCGTTCGACACCGGCACGGGCGATGGTGGTGTTGGTTAACACCGCGCCGTCGATTTTTTCCTGCAGGCAAAATTGCGCCATCGCCTCGACCTGTTGGCTGGTTAAATCGGGGGAGAATTTCAACAACAGCGGTTTGGTCGAAACCTTTCGCACTTTATCAATAATTTTTTTTAAACTTTCAGGCGTTTGCAACGCGCGTAGGCCCGCCGTGTTGGGCGATGACACATTGATAACAAACCCCGATGCCAGGGGCGATAATTTTTTTGCGACAATGGCGAAATCATTTATCGGTTTTTCGGAATTCTTGTTGGGGCCAATGTTGATAAACAATGGACAAGGCCACAGCCACGACGCGCCGGTTTTTAAACCCTCCTCTTCCTCATCCCATCGTTTTTGGATTTGCGCCATTTTTTCATCGGTCAGGCTGTCGATATTTTCGCGCGCCATGGTTTGTTTTTTATAACCGCTAAATTCCACTTGGTTGGCCTCGATAAGGTTTTGCCTAACAACCACCATGCCGTCGCTGGGGAAGCCCAAGCGATTGATAATCGCCCGTTCGCGATTCAGGCGGAACAGCCGCGGTGGCGGGTTGCCAGCTTGCGGGTTGGGGGTGACGGTGCCAACCTCCAAAAATCCAAAACCCATGCGCATGATGGCGCGTGATGCCACCGCGTTTTTATCAAAACCGGCGGCCATGCCAAATGGGTTAAGGAACGTCATGCCGAATAATTCCTGGGCGATGTTGTTCTGGCGGTTGTAATCAGAAAAACTGCCATATAAATAGGAGGCGGCAGGCAATAGGCGGAGCGTCAGGCGATGCGCCATTTCGGGCGGCAACAGGCGAAGAAAAGATAGCATCCCCCTTCATAGCCGTGATTCTGCCGTCAAACAAGATTGGCCATCACCATAAATTGGATATTACAATCCGTTTATAGCTGGGGCAAATAACAGCTATTTATTTTTTTATTTTTTTTCCATAAAATTTGTAACAAGCAGAAATGCAAAGGTCATTGGTATATTTAAAATAACATCATTATATTTTAATAATTGTGTTTCAATAATATAAATAACCCCCGCAACTATCGTATAGACTATAGCTATATGCAAAAGACATGACATGCCTTTTCCTTTATCAAAAAATTTATGACTATCGGGAATGCGCCACTCCAAGCCATACATCATGCCATAAATAAGGGAGGTGGCTAAAGCGCATGTTGTCATTATATCCACTCTTATATTGAATGGAATAACCAACGCAGTAAAAAATACAGCAATGAGAATTTTATCAATTCTAGCTAAGGCCTTAATATGCCGCTTTTTCATTTTATTAAACAATAAAATGAGTCGCAACATGTTTGGCGACAGCGGTTAATCCTAGAATTGTTGCAGGATAAGCTATCAAATCATTGCCCAAATTAAATGCGCTACTTGAAAAAGCAATAGCGAAACAAATCAAGCCTACAACCCTTGCTAGGTTGATAAAAACTCTTAAAGATTTTTGTTTGTTTTTATTTTTCATAAAAATACTCCTTATCGCTATTCTATTAAAGCTAGCATATAAGTTGCTTTGCCACAAGCCCCAAAAATCGCTTACGGCAAGCACCCGCTGAGATTTAAGGAATGCTTAACCCGAGATATAGCCGTCATAACATTTTGATAAAAGCAATAATTTATGATAACAACTGATAATAACAACCATGTCAAAAACACCCCCCAACAATTATCACTTTGGCCCCGACGATAATGGTCATTTTGGCCAATTTGGCGGCCGTTATGTAGCCGAAACCTTGATGCCGCTGATATTGGCGGTCGAGCAAGCATGGAAAAAATACCGCCATGATAAAGAATTCCGCGCCGAATTGGATTATTATTTGGAACATTACGCCGGCCGCCCCAGCCCGCTTTATTTTGCCGAAAAATTTACCAAGCACCTTAATGGCGCAAAAATTTATTTTAAGCGCGATGAATTAAACCACACCGGCAGTCACAAAATAAACAACGTGCTTGGCCAGATATTATTGGCGCGCAAAATGGGCAAGAAAAAAATCATCGCCGAAACCGGTGCCGGCCAACATGGTGTGGCGGTTGCCACGGTGTGCGCCCTGTTCGATATGGAATGCAAAATTTTTATGGGGGCGAAGGACGTGGCGCGCCAAGAGCAAAATGTTTTCCGCATGAAATTGCTGGGGGCGGAGGTTGTGGCCGTCACTGGCGGCAGTCAAACCCTGAAGGATGCAATGAACGAGGCCTTGCGTTATTGGGTCGATAAGGTGCTTGATACATTTTATATCATCGGCACCGTCGCCGGGCCGCACCCCTACCCCGAAATGGTGCGCGAATTCCAATCGGTAATTGGTAAGGAAGCCCGCGTGCAAATAATGAAGGCCGAGGGGCGATTGCCAGACGCGCTGATTGCCTGCATCGGCGGTGGCAGTAACGCCATGGGTTTGTTCTATCCATTTTTAAACGACCCCGAGGTTAAAATTTTCGGCGTCGAGGCCGGCGGCATGGGCATTGCCAGCCACCAACATGCGGCGTCAATTTCCGGTGGGCAACCGGGGGTTCTGCATGGCAACCGCACCTATTTATTGCAAGACGACGATGGGCAAATTGAGGAGGCCTTTTCCATCTCCGCCGGATTGGATTACCCGGGGATAGGCCCCGAACATTCTTATCTTCATTCAGTGGCCCGCGTCAATTATGTCTCGGCGACCGACGCGGAAGCCGTCGCGGCATTTCAATTATGCGCCAGGTTGGAGGGGATAATTCCCGCGCTGGAGCCAGCCCACGCCATCGCCCATCTTATCAAACTCGCGCCAACCATGGGCAAAGACGAAATAATCATCATGAACCTGTGCGGTCGCGGTGATAAGGATGTGCCGCAGATGATGGAACGGCTGAAAAAATAATAACTATTTCCATGGCTCTGTGTCTAGCCATTTACCAACCGCCTTAACCATATCGTTACCCTTTGCATTTTTAGAGCTTCTATCAAAATCGGTATATACTGCATCAATTTTGTTATAAATTTTATCTATCAAGCTCTCCTCAATCGTTTTAAAATTTATATTTGCAATGTCGTTATTTATAGGCTTCCTTTCCTTCAGTAAAAAGCAAACCAAACACATAGCAATATAATATATTATATCTGCTCGCTCTCTGCTTTCTAATGACTTTGCTTCTAAAAATAATTCAATCCTCTTAACTATTTTTATACACGAATAATAAAAAAGCAATTCATGATTAGAAAAAATATTCTCATAATCTTCGTGATTTTTTTCATCAAAAATATTAGATGGCCGTCCTCTTGCATCATGCGGTCTTTGTAAAAAAATTCCTAAAACCGCCTTAATCATTTGTAAAACAGTAACTATTTGCTTTTTGGGTTTATTCTGACTTCCAAAACGATTAACTTTATCCTCATAAAAAAGGTCTTGCTCATTACCTAAGTAATTTTTCTCAAAAAATAAACTTATTTTAGAATGAATATCTTCTGTCATGTTCAAAGCATACCTAGGAATAGGCGTTTGAGAATTAGTAGATACAATAATCCTATCTTTTATTTCTTCATTGTCACCAATTTTAATTATTTTAATCAAAATTTCGTCTTGTGAGTTTTGTAATTTGCTATCTTCTGCCTTACCAAAATTAAAAATAGAATAAGAAGTTTGCAATCCATTGACTATTTTAGGATCTGTAAGCTTCATAGTTGTTTCATCAGGAGTTCCTATATCCTTGGCAATTATTGTTATGCCATTATTTAGGCGCCAAAATTTATCTTTAGGATTTTGCAAAGAATCTAATATTTTATTATTAATAGAATTCTTTCTATTTCCCATAAATGCTCTAATATTATAATCAAAGAGATCATTATTAATATTATTCTCTTTTGTTAAAAAATTTTTATAATCTCTGATTAGCGCGAATGCTACATAGTCTTTTTCTCTAGTCATTGACTTAGTAATTTTTAAATCAATAATCTCGGATGGTTTTGTTCTACAATAATCAAATAGTTCTTCAACCTTAAAAAATTTAAAATTTATATTGAATTTGCTATTGCGCTCTTTCCATTTAGCTTTAGAAGATTCAATATCCTGTAATATGTTAGGATGAACATCTTCAAACCCTTTTGTGCAATAAAAGAAATGCAAATTGATAATTGGGTCAATTGCTGTCCTTATCTTAATTATTGGCTCTATTGCATTAATTAAGTCAGCATTATAATGTTTTTTATAAATATCTAAATTCCCGTCTATTAAAAGTCGTTCAATAGTCTCTAATGCCTGCGAAACCTTTGCTTTGCTTATCCCACTAGAAGTTGTTGCTTGGATACAATGAATATCTATTGTTCTCCTTGGTCCTAAAGTGGTGTCTATATCTTCATCCCAACCATCTTCGGTCAATCTAGAATCTAAAGATATATAGATGCTATCAATACCGCCATCGCCGCCATTGCCAACTACGCCTCTCTCTAACATGTCGATATCTATATTAGAATTTAAAAATTTAATTATTTGGTATGAACAAAACCATTCGTATTTTCTTTCATCTGAAATGCCATCTGGAAATAATTTAAAAGCCGAGAATTGACCATCAAGCAACGCTAACACGTCTTTTTGGTTAGGTGTTAATTCTTGCGTTTTTAATTTACTCATCTTTTTATTCTCTATTATACTAATATAGATTGTATTTGCAAGCTTGTCTTATTGTGTCCTTTAGTTGTTTAAAAATTAGCAAAATGTTATATGAATAAGCTATGACCCGCATCGCCGACACCTTTGCCGATAAAAAAACAAAATTTGTTGCCTTCA